>CAZJJM010000001.1:0-44431 GCA_964546355.1 uncultured Candidatus Saccharibacteria bacterium
GGGACTAGCATATATATTATTTCGTGTGTTTCTTATCTGCTTCAAAAACTTCGCCTCTATAAATCCATACTTTAATACCAATGACACCGTAAGTCAAGTATGCCTTCTCACGTGCGAAGTCAATATCAGCACGGAATGTTTGAAGCGGGATTGCACCACGCTTGATTTGTTCACTGCGGGCAATTTCTGCACCACCGAGACGACCTCCGAGAAGGATACGAACTCCTTTTACAGAACGATCTGCAATCACCTTTTCTACCATCTGTTTGAGTACACGACGGAAAGGAAGACGCTTTTCGAGACCTTCTGCAACACTGTACGCCACGATAGTTGCATCTGCGTCAGGATTTGCTACTTCAACGATATCAAGCTTGAAATCTGAAGGAATTGCTACTTTGCCTTTTGCGAGGAGCTTGAGGATGTTTGCTTTGAGTGTTGTAACACCTTCACCATTGCGTCCGATAATCATACCTGGACGTGATGTACGGATGATCACACGCATAGTCTTCTGGTTGCGTTCTATTTCGACACCTGAAACATAATATCCACGAAGTTTCTTTTGGATATATTCACGGATCAATACATCAGCCTGCAAGAGACTCTTGTACTTTCCTTGACTAGCAAACCAGCGAGACTTCCAGTCTCGGAGGACAACTAATCTATGTGCATATGGGTGGACGTTTTTTGACATAAAATCTTAGATAATCGGATTACTTGGTTGTTGTTTTCTTTACAGTGGTCTTTTTTGCAACAGGAGCTTTTTTCTTGGTCTTTTCTGTTACAGCTTCTGCCTTTACAGATTTTTCCTTTTTTGGAGCCATGATTGCGAGTTCGACGATCACATGACTGGTACGCTTGTTGATACGATATGCACTTCCTCGAGCACGTGGCATCATACGCTTCATGATAAGACCTTTATCAACACGAACGTTTTTGACGATAAGTGTTTCAGGTGCAAATCCTTGCACGCCAGCATTTGCGACCGCACTCATGAGGAGTACTTTGATCGGAAGTGATGAACGCTTCGCAAGGAAAGAAAGCTGTACTTCTGCGTCAGCGATCTTCTTGCCCTTGATCAAATCCGCTACAAGGCGAACTTTTCGAGGAGACTGTCTGTAATTGTTGAGACTTGCTTTCATAATGATGTAATAAGATAGGGTGGACTATTTTTTCTTAGTGTCAGTTGTTGAAGATTTTGCGGCTTTTGCAGCTGAGATTTCAGCTTCTTTCTTCTTTTGCTCTAGTTCTTTTTGCATTTTACCTCCATGACGGATGAATTTCTTCGTAGGAGAGAATTCGCCAAGACGGTGACCGACCATGTCTTCAGTAACAAGTACTTCAAGGTGTGATTTGCCATTGTGCACGCCAAACATGAATCCAATCATTTCTGGAGAGATTTGTGACGCACGTGCCCATGTCTTAATAAGCCCTGTTTCTATAGGCTTTTTTCCTTTGATTTTTGCCAAAAGGCGTTCATCAACATATGGTCCTTTTTTGAGTGATCTTGTCATCCTGTTTTTTAGAGAAAGTCCGCGATGCGAACTATATTACACTGAGGTGCCTTCTGTGTAGAAGACACTAACTGCACTAATTAAAAAAGCCCAAGTGAGCTCAGGTCTATAGTATCAAAATTAAAAATAAAGTCAACTAAATAGACTAGGCGCTACTTGTCCGCCTTGGGCGGAGGCATTAATTATGGGAAAAATAGTATGTTAAAGCCAATTCTCCATACTTTTTCAAAAAAGTATACAAAAACCTTCTCGCGGTATTCATACAGACATACTCACGAAACTCATTCATTTCTAAAACTATAAACTCGCTGAGTACAGCTCAAACAGTATAGTTTTTCCTTTAGAACAAAATGATTCGCTTGTTCGTATAGGTCTGTATGAATAATGCGAACAACCATACAAAAACCGACCGCTTGGTCGGTTTTTTTAATGTAAGTCTACAGCAATAATCTGTATACAAATCATAGCAAATAGTATAGAAGATTATTCTTAGCTAAAATATATACGGCACAAACACAAACAAGCCAATCGCACATGCAACGAATACTGAGATGAGTACTGCGGCCGCAGCCACATCCTTGGTATCACGTGCAAAAGGATGAAAGTCAGGAGAGGTTAGATTGATATCTATTTCAATAGCAGTATTGAATGCTTCTGCAATAAGCACCATGCCGATAGCAATACAGAGTGCAATCCAATCTATACGAGAGATATGATAATACAGTCCTAATACAATCACCATGCCTCCTACGCACGCATGGAGGACAGCATTGGGCTGTGTACGGAAGAAAAGTCCCATACCTCGAAATGCATACGAGAAACTCTTTGCACGGGCACGTAAGGTATATCGCTCTACATCTTTTTTCATAGTGAAAGTATATCATGCATATAAAAAACCCACACAATTTGTGTGGGTTTTTTATGAGAGATACTACTTGCCCTTTCGTGTCTTGCCGACTTTTCGACGAGACACGATGAAGACGTTTGAGTATTTCTTTGGAGTACGAGTCTTCTGACCCTTGCCGGTTGGCTTACCCCACATGCTTTTCGCACGTCGGAGACCACGACCTTGTCGTCCTTCACCTCCACCGTGAGGGTGATCAACTGGGTTCATGGCAGTACCACGAACGGTTGGGCGAATACCCTTCCATCGTGAACGTCCTGCTTTACCGAAGTTTACAAGTTTGTATTCTTCGTTTGAAACAGTACCGATACATGCCCAGCAGTTCTCTGACACCTTACGGATTTCAGATGACGGCATTTTCAAGTTCGTGTATCCATCAGCATTCGCCACAACTTGTGCGAATATACCTGCAGAACGAGCAATTTTTGCTCCACCCTTTGGTTTTACTTCTACGTTGTACACGAATGTACCAACTGGAAGCAAACGAAGAGGAAGACGATTACCCGGTGTTGCAGTTGCTTTGTCTGAAACGATGAATGAATCACCGACACGGAGTGTCTTTGGTGTTAGCACATAGCGCTTCTCACCGTCAGCGTACGATACAAGAGAGATGAATGATGATCGGTTTGGATCATATTCAATCGTCTGAATCTTTGCTGGGATTTCGAATTTGTTGTAAGAAAAGTCAACATCACGATAGAGACGCTTGTGACCTCCGCCTTTGTGGCGAGTCGTAATACGTCCTTGGTTGTTGCGACCCACACTACGCTTCACACCTCGTGTAAGCGGTTTGTATGGTTCTGACACAGTCAATACGTTTTTGTACGTATTGGTCGTCATATTTCTTCGTGATGGACTTGTTGGTTTATATGATTTCATGTAAGTAATGCTTTTTCGAATAAGGCTTTCTCGAAAAATGAATAATGATTCTGTGCGAGTGCCTACCTCGTATCAGATGCTACAAATATTATGCAGCAAGATCTATCGTGTCGCCTTTTTTGAGGAACACCATAGCTTTTTTACTACCAGATTTTGTTCCTATTTTTCCTCGAACGAATACCATTCGTGGCTTGGTGACTACAGTTGTAATCTTCACAGGAACAACATCGTACTTCAACATGATCGCTTTTGCAATCTCTGTCTTAGTCGCATCGCGTGCCACATCAAATGTGAACGCGTTCTTTTCTGTCATAACAGAAGCCTTTTCGGTTACACGTGGTCCGATCAAAATATCACGGGTAAGTGTGTACTTCTTGGCAGTTGCTGTTTTTGAGGCAGAAGAATCTTTTTTTGTTTTCTTTAAGAGTGCCATATAGGTGTTACACTACGCGCGCTTTTTTGTGGCCATACGGCTTTCCAAAAATGCGAGACTTGCGGTTGGGTTGGTAATAATAAGATATTTATATCGCAATACATCCACCGGGTTGATATCTTTGACGAGATCAACTGCAACTTGTGGGAGATTACGAAAACTCTTTTCGACAGTGTCATTCTTTGTATCAAGAACAAGGTGCGCCATAGTCTTCTTCGCAGAAGCAAGGCGATCAAATCCTTTGATTGATGAGAGTGCTTGGAGAACAGTATGTGCGTTTTTTGTTTTTGTTTCAGCAATATCAAGTGTATCCACGAAGAGTACTTCACCATGACGCATTTTCTCAGCAAGAGCAACATAGAGAGCTTTGACACGCATCTTTTTGTTAATTTTCTTACTGTAATCTTTGTCATTACGAGGTCCGTGTGTGACACCTCCGCCCACCCAAATCGGTGAACGAGATGATCCATGACGAGCGCGGCCAGTACCCTTTTGTTTCCATGGCTTCTTACCACCTCCAGCGACTTCACTTCGATCTTTCGTATGAGCAATCGGTGTACGCTTGTTGGCTTCCATAGACACCACTACTTGGTGTACAAGATCTGCATTCCACTTCTCTCCGAAGATTGATTCTGGGAGTGAGAGAGTACTCACTTCTTTTCCTTTTTGGTTGTATACTTTTGTTTCCATAGTGTAATTCTTATCCTTGTATTTCAAGTACAGTACCGCGTCGACCTGGGACAGCTCCCTTAATAAGGAGGCGGTTGTTAACTGCATCAATGTGCACGACTTTTAGATTTTTTACAGAAACGAGGTCAGTACCCATGCGACCCGCCATACGCATACCTTTTGGTACACGAGTACGGAGACCACCACCGATAGAACCTGGCTTACGTTCTGAGTGCTTACGACCGTGAGATCGTTTGTCACCAGCAAATCCATGACGCTTCACCACACCTTGAAATCCTTTACCTTTTGATACACCAATCACACGGACTGTGTCTCCTGCAGTAAATGTATCAACAGTAACACTATCACCTACAGCAAGTGTCGGCATGTCACCTTTGATACGGATTTCTTTCAATGTTTTAAATGCACCAAGGTCTTTCAAGTGACCAAGAACGGCCTTTGAAAGACGTTCTTTTTTTTGAGTACCAAAACCAACTTGTACAGCTGTATAGCCGTCTCGTTCTTCGGTTTTGATTTGAGTCACTGTAATAGGACTCGCTGTTACCACAGTTACAGGAACGACTTCGCCGTTCTCCATAAAATACTGGGTCATATGTTGTTTTGTTCCTAGGATAAATTTCATGTTCGGGAACGCAAGAGGAGACCAACGAAATGTATACACTTCGTCGGTCTCATTGCATCAATAAATAATTGATAGAGTCACTATCTGGTATTCCAATGAATACAGAACTCTTAGAGCATTTTCACATCAATCTCAACTCCTGAAGGGAGACTGAGGTTGGTGAGAGCTTCAATGGTCTTCGGTGACGGATTCAAGATATCGATCACACGCTTATGCGTGCGAATCTCAAATTGTTCTCGTGAATTTTTGTACACGAAAGATGCGCGATTAACGGTATATTTCTTAATCTCTGTTGGAAGCGGGATAGGACCGATCACGGTCGCATCATGACGAAGTGCGGTATCAATGATTTGTTTCACTGAGGCATCGAGAATTTTATTCTCATATGCACGTACACGTATTCGCAATTTTACTACTCCATCAGTAGACTGAGATTTTTTTGATACTTTCGCTTTTGTCGTAGTCATATCAATGTTCAAGGGATGAAAGTCGCACTGTGCGTCTTTCAGTTCTTTGGTTTAAGCAATAATTTTTGTTACCACTCCAGCACCAACAGTCTTACCTCCTTCACGGATAGCAAAACGTGTCTGGTCTTCAAGAGCAATAGGAGAAACGAGTTTTACTGTAAGTTTTACAGTATCACCTGGCATAACCATTTCTACTCCTGCTGGAAGTGTCGCTTCACCTGTTACGTCTGTTGTACGAACGTAGAATTGAGGCTTGTATCCAGTAAAGAATGGTGTGTGACGACCTCCTTCTTCCTTTTTAAGGATGTACACTTCACATTCAAAGTCTGTGTGTGGAGTTACTGATCCTGCTTTTGCAAGCACTTGTCCACGAGTAAGATCTTCTTTCTTTACACCACGGAGAAGGATACCAGCGTTGTCGCCTGCCATTCCTTCTTTCAATTGCTTGTTGAACATTTCGATACCAGTAACAGTAGTCTTTTGTGTATCTTTAAGACCAACGATTTCGATTTCTTCACCAACTTTTACGATACCACGTTCGATTTTACCAGTTACCACAGTTCCACGACCTTCGATAGAAAAGATATCTTCGATAGGCATAAGGAAAGGTTTTTCTGTATCACGAACAGGTTCTGGGATGTATGTATCGAGTGCGTTTGCAAGTTCGAGTACTTTTGCTGCCCATGGATCATTGTTATCTGCTGATTCGAGAGCTTTGAGACCTGAACCACGGATAATTGGACAATTCTTATCAAAGCCTTGTTTTTCAAGGATTTCTCGGATTTCTTCTTCAACGAGTTCGATCATATCTTGATCTTCAACCATGTCGCATTTGTTCAAGAACACCACGATCTTTGGAACACCAACTTGTTTTGCAAGAAGGATGTGTTCACGAGTTTGTGGCATTGCACCGTCTGTCGCTGCAACCACAATGATTGCACCGTCCATTTGCGCAGCACCAGTAATCATGTTTTTGATGTAGTCAGCGTGACCTGGAGCATCAATGTGTGCATAGTGACGAGTTGGTGTTTCGTATTCTGAGTGAGAAAGCGAAATGGTAATACCACGAGCTTTTTCTTCAGGAGCTTTGTCGATATCACCAACACCTTTTGTTTGTGCTGAGTATCCATTACCTTGACGGTTAAGTACAGTCAAAATAGCCGCTGTAAGAGTAGTCTTACCGTGGTCAACGTGACCGATTGTTCCCACGTTTACGTGAGGTTTTGTACGATTGAATTCTGCTGCCATATAATATGTATGAGCATTGTATGGTGTATTACGAGCAAAAATGCTTATATTACAACATAAATTACTAATTTCTAATAAGAATACTTGTTCGAAAACAAGTATGAAACAAAAACAAAACGCATTACTGCGAATAGAGTTATCGTACCAAATATATGGACACCTTGTCAAATACATCCACTGTGTACATACTCACTACAGAATAAAAAAACACGAGATATCTCGTGTTTTTTTATTCTGTAGAAGCTGGAGGTTCTGATGGTACCACAACTTCTGGAGCAGGCTTCGGAACGGTCTCTGATATAGGTTCTGGACTTGGTTCAGGGGCTACTTGCTCTGGAATACTCTCTTCTTCAGGAACAATAGTTTCAGATGTTTCTTCTGGAGATGGATCAGCGACTATTTCTTCCTCTTCAGGAGTATCACCTTCTGGAATTACGGTTTCTGTCTCTGGTGATGGACTAGGAGCACCACCTCCTGAATGACCTGACTGATTGAGTAATTGCTGGAGTTGTGATTCGGTCACACATGTTGTCCCGACACAGAGTTTGTCTGTCTGCACTTCTTTGACAAATATAGTACGAATACCATTTGTAGTACTCTCAAAGAATTCACGAAGTCGTTCTGCAAATCCTCCAGTGTCTTCAAATGAAAATTTTTCAACACTAGTAAGTTTGAGATTGAGTTCTTGAACAGCTTTTGTGATAACAGAAGTGAGAAGTGCGTAGTTTACAGATTTGTAATCTGGTCCCTGAGTAACCACTTCAGGGATAACTTTTTCAAGTTCTTGTGCAATGAAACCAATTTGTGGACCTGAACCATATTTAGTATCTATAAAATTATATCCGACTGGATGGAGTTGCATAATATGTGAAAGTCCATATGACATATCAGTGATATCTTTCTTGAGTTTTTGATCTGAGACAGTACAGATGATTTCACCATCTGCGTCTGCGTCAAGAGAACATGATGTTGCTCCTGTTTGAAGTATGGAACCGTTTACTTGGAGAAGTGCTGTTTCAGTGGTTGTTTCGAAGTTGTCATAACCAACACCAGTGATACCTGATTTGAGGATGGTGAACATGTCTCCATCAGAAATACCAGCGATATTAAAAAATCTATCTAAAGGATCCCAACTTTGGGTATTTTCAGGAACATACGAACTATTTCCTTCGCCAATATTTATTTCTAAATAAGAATATGCGGTGCCACCACCAATAGCAATAGAAGCCAATCCTTCTGCACGAGCATTTCTTGTTGATAATACCAAAGAACCCTGTCCAACAGCAGCACCTCTTTGTGTGAAATCATCACCATCAGTACTGATGGCAATACTTCCGACGCCGGAAGCAAGAGGATTTATTCCGATTGCAAATGAACGGTCTCCAGTAGCACCCACAGTCCCAACAGTAGGCCAATCACCTGCATTAAAAATACCAATACTAACACCTTCTTCACCTGTTGGTGCTGGAAGTATACTGTAAGTATTAGTAGTAGGGCCTTCTTTGTAAAGACGCAAAGGTGTTGTCGACACTTCCCAACTCAACACACCGCTCCCATCATTGGTAAGTACTTCTCCTGCACCACCTGCTTGTGCAGAAGGAAGAGTATATTCTACGCCAGACCATCTAACATCAGTGATGGTGTCTGCGAGCATGAATTGGTTATTTGCGGTATTTGCAATAGGTGCTCCTGATATTCCACTACCGATAAGAACGGAATTGGTATACCCACCTGTATTTGTATATCCTCCAATAAGCACAGAACTTGTTGTCCCTATATTATTGTCGACAGTATCATTATAACCAGCAGCTATACCTATAAATATAGAACTGTCAGCATTTGTTGCTTGATACCCAGCAGAACTTCCAAGAAAAACAGAAGCCGTTGCATTTGTTGCGTTTTGTCCAGCAAGTACCCCAAAAAAAGCAGATCCTGAAGCTGTGGAAGCTCCGTTTCCAGCATTATATCCTACAAAAGTTGAATAATATGCATCAAGAGCACTCACCCCAGCATTTGAACCTACAAAAGTTGAATAAGATGCATTATCTGCATCAACACCTGAATTAAAACCGAGAAAAGTATTATTTCCTGCAGTTGTGTCTCCTTGCTCACCACCAGCACCTGAACTATACAGTGTATCACCTGACGCACCCAGAGAAATCGGTGAAGAAACCTTGCTATTAAACGTAGTCCAATCGGCAGAAGTCAAAAAACCTTTCACGGAACCAGAAGCGGCTTGTCCGTTGGTGTAATCAATAGAGATAACACCACTCGTAGCATCAAAATCAGCAGCGGTAAATGTTGCAATACCTTTTGTTGAACCGTTGGCAACAGCATCTGCAATAGACAATGCGACACCACTTCCTATAACCGCACTTGTGCCACCAGATACACTCAGCCCTGTTGTTGATGACGTAAGATTACCAATAGTCAGAGACGATTGTTTGTTGTTAAATGTTGTCCAGTCCGCAGAAGACAGTAGTCCTCTCGCAGAACCAGATGCGGTAGGAATATTAAATGTATGTGTGGTCCCTACAGACGAGATACCGAAATCACTACCGGATGTACCTGTGGCAAATGTTTGTGTTGCACCAGTGAGACCATTGAGAGATGAAATGCCTCCACCCGAAATAGTTGCCCATGATGCCGTAGTACCATCAGTAGTCAGATACTTACCACTATTCCCTGTCTGAACTGGAAATAATGTGACGGTACAATTGGATGAACCTGGTGCACATGTTGGATCGAGTGTTTCTCCAACAGTATACGGAGAGGTAGGAGGAGTTGCAAATGTCAGCGTTGCACCAAAAAGTATCAGTACACTGAGAGAGGTGATCAGTGGATAGCGATGGTATGTAGCTTTTAATTTTTGCAATAACATGTTCATTGTACATATATAGTGTATCAGAAAAAAATAGATACTACGTACACAAAACATGTGGAAAAGAAAAAACGTCTCACAGTGGAGACGTTTTAATATATGCTACTTATTTATTACTCACAACAAGTGATTATTTTATATATTCCATCCTCGCAACATATAAAAGGTATGTCGTCTTTCCTCATGAAAGTTTGAGATATAAACTCAAGACAATTATTTTGATATACCTTAAACATGAATACAACATATTTTTTGCTTATTTGCAGAGGGAACGTGATCACAAACTGATCACTGTCGTTGCCATAAGATAAGCACATAATATTAATAGATGTGTCAGTATATTGTTTCAATGAATCAATAATATTTTGATTATCAATACACACTGATCCAACATTAATGAATGGAAAACCATTAATATTAAAAAGGTATTTTTTTTCAGTATCCAAATTGTCGGCATACGAAAAATTAAAAAATAGCGCACTTGCGCATAGGGCAATAAAAACTTTTTTGATTTTCATAAAGAGCAAATAAATTTAGGTTAAAACTAGAATCTTTTTCTATTATAACACACTATTACCAGAAATGCAAAAACCACCTCATGTGAGGTGGTTTTTGTGGTTTTGTATTATTTTCGTGCTGCAATGATGGTATCTGCCACATTTTGTGGGACAACATCGTATCGCAAGAATTCCATGGTGAATCCTGCACGTCCTTCGGTCATAGAACGGAGGTTGGTCATGTATCCGAACATTTCAGATAGTGGGACAACTGCTTTCACGACTTTGTTCATACCGCGATCTTCCATACCTTCGATAAGTCCGCGCTTTGCAGAAAGTGATCCAGTGATGTCTCCCATGAACTTGTCTGGAGTAACTACTTCTACTTTCATCATCGGTTCGAGGATCACTGGACGAGCGATTTTACATGCGTCTTGGATTGCCATACTTGAGGCGATTTTGAAGGCCATTTCGTTTGAGTCAACATCGTGGTATGAACCATCCCAAAGGTTGACTGAAACATCCACCATCTTAAAACCTGCAAGGACACCGCGATCGAGTCCTTCTTTGAATCCTTTTTCACACGGAGTGATGAATTCTTGTGGGATAGCACCGCCTTTGATGGTATTGATGAATTCAAAGTGATCTTCACGCTTGATATTCTTCGGCAGGTCAGCGATTTGTTCTTTTGTAAGAGACATATCCATTGGTGCAATCTTGATCTTCACGTGACCATAGTTACCCTTACCTCCAGATTGCTTGATGTACTTACCTTCCATATCTGCACTACCCATGATTGTCTCACGGTATGCAACTTGTGGCTTGCCAACGTTTGCTTCCACATTGAACTCACGCTTCATACGATCAACAATAATTTCAAGGTGAAGTTCTCCCATACCTGCAATAATTGTTTCCATTGTTTCTTGATCAGTCGATACGCGGAATGTTGGGTCTTCTTGAGCAAGACGAGAGAGTGCCATACCCATTTTTTCTTGGTCAGCTTTTGTCTTCGGTTCGATACGAAGTGAGATCACTGGTTCTGGGAACACGATACGATCGAGTTCTACTGGATTCTTTTCATCACAGAGTGTGTCTGAAGTGATAGTGTCCTTAAGTCCAACTGCTGCTGCGATTTCTCCCGCAAACACCTTCTTCACTTCTTCGCGTTCGTTCGCATGCATACGGAGAATACGTCCGATACGTTCTTTGTTGCGAGTACGAGGATTGTACACATATGAACCAGATTCAAGTGTTCCTGAATATACACGGAAGAAAATGATCTGTCCGACGAATGGGTCAGTTGCAACCTTGAACGCAAGAGCAGAAAATGGCTCTTTGTCATCAGCGTGACGTTCTATATGTTCATCATTATCAGGGTTAATACCTTGAATCGCAGGAATATCCATTGGAGATGGGAGATAATCTACCACCGCATCAAGTACGAGTTGTACACCTTTGTTCTTGAGTGCACTTCCAGCAAACACAGGGAAAATTTCATTTTTAATCACACCTTTACGGAGCAATTTCTTGAGTGTATCAAAATCTGGAACAACACCTTCAAGGTATTTGTTCATAACATCTTCATCTTGTTCAACAATACGCTCAATGAGTTCTCCGTGATATTTTTCTGCATCTGCCATCATGTCAGCAGGAATGTCTTTTTCAATAACCTTATTACCCATGTCCCCTTCGAAGTAGTATGCCTTCATACGGAGCAAGTCCACCACACCTTCATGTTTTTCTTCGAGACCAATTGGGAGCTGTGCACGCACTGCTTTCTTTGAGAGACGATCGAGAATAGTTTTGTATGAGTGCTCAAATGATGCACCTGTACGATCGAGTTTGTTCACGAAACAAATACGAGGAACCATCGCTTCGTCAGCATAACGCCAGTTAGTTTCTGATTGTGGCTCTACACCAGCAACACCGTCGAATACTACTACCGCACCGTCGAGCACGCGAAGTGAACGCTTCACTTCTACGGTAAAGTCGATGTGTCCAGGAGTGTCAATAATGTTAAATCGAACTTTCTTGTTCTTGTCTCCTGGTGCATATGTCGGTGTCCAGAAACAAGTAACCGCTGCAGAAGTAATAGTAATACCGCGTTCACGTTCTTGTTCCATCCAGTCTGTTGTCGTCTCACCGTTGTGCACTTCACCAATCTTGTGTGATACACCAGTGTAAAAGAGCACACGCTCTGATGTGGTTGTTTTGCCGGCATCAATGTGCGCAATAATTCCAAAATTTCTAACTTTTTCTAGTGGATAATCTCGTTCCATAAATAATATACTGTGGGTTTATAAGGTAATAAATTAAAAAAGACTCGAGGTCTTAATACTTGAACTATACGACATATGGGGTATTTTTGCAAATGAAAAGCCCCGCAAGTGCAGGGCTTTAAATACTATACTTCATTACAATGTAACACTAACAGTATTTTTTATTTCACAAGAAATGATCATTTTACCATTTTCAACAGAAACACTTGAGAAAAATGATGTAGTCAAAGAGGTTTCAAATTTTTCTGTTACTCGTTCCCATGTTTGTATAGAAAAAACTTCCCATTCAAATTTCAAAGTATCTTTACCAGATTTTGGCAAGAAACCACATGCAATATACTCTGCCGCACAACCAACACCCTGAGGTTTCCAGTATTTCTCATCAAGCCTGTTGTCGTGATCACGGTTCAAATCTTTATACTGCCTAGTTTCAAAATCAAATATATGAAACTTAGGAGCAGAATCATAGCCAAATTTCAATACAGCATATGCATCGAAAATAAAAAGAAATACATTTATCTGTTTTTCTTTTTTATCCTCTAAAGGATATGGAATTGCAACGAATTCATTTTTTTCAATCAAGTACACGGCTGTACGCTTTTCATTATGCAATGATAAAAAAAGTGCTTTTTCTTTTCTGAATACTGTTACATCAGGGCATACATCAAAAAGACCAAGTTTTGTACCATCCTCAAAATGGGGAATGAATCTGTCCTCATTAAATAAATATATTGCATATTCATTCCTTCTTCCTTGTTCCACAAATAATTGCAAAAAAGATTCCGTACTAGAAATAATTTTTTCGTCATAAAATTCAAAGTTTTCTGAATTATTTCCTTGATAAGAAAGCCATCTTTTCTTATCACGTAGATAGACTTCAAAAAAGCCAGAATGTTTTTCACATTTTACATATTTGTCTTCGATTGAAATTGAAACGAATCCGCTTACTCCTCCCCAATGATCTTGGATCATACCAGGATCATTTTTTTCTTCAAAATACAAGAAATCGTTTGCATCTTTGTATAATTGAATACACTTGATAACCTCTACCGGTTCTACTTTCAAAGAAATTTCTTTTGTTTCCATTGTCTTTTGTTTTTAAGTTTGTTTTCTATCCCCATCCTACGCTTTTCTGTAGTTTTGTCAAAAAACTTTTTTCAAATAAAAAAACTGACGGAAATACCGTCAGTTTATAAAAATTATTTAAGACTTTCTTGTTTTTGATATTGAAGAAATACACCATACAAACCCCAAGCATTACCAATTTCAACCATTTCTACATTCATTTCTTTTTTGCTATTTTTTTCATAACTTTCCAAACTAAAAGATTCTTGAAATGTATTTTTCCAATAATTTAGAAAACTGCGGAAAGTTACAGTTTTTTCTTTTTGAACTCTATATGGATAGTCATTGTTTGGAATAATCACAGAAATAATGATTTTATATTTTTGTGAAAAATCAATTTTTTTATTGTGTTTTAATAAATGAGAAAAAAGATCTATAAGATTATCTTTAAATAACATATATCCATCCCTATCATAAAGAGTTCCATACGAACAGAGATTTTTTACTCTTTTTGCATATGCCATGTGTTTGAGATTTTAAATTATTATTTACAGTTTTATATTCTAAAATCAAAATACCCTAAATGAAGTATTTTTGCAAATGAAAAGCCCTGCGGTTGCAGGGCTTTAAAAACTAAACAACAATGTTTATTTCTGTTGGTGGTGGTGGAAGGTCTGTATTATCTTCTTGTTGTTTCTTTTCTTCTTCAGAAATTTCACGAACTGGTGTATCTATGTCTAGATTAATTTCTTGTGGTGGTTTAGAAAGATAATCTCCCCCATAATAAAAAGTTCCATCATAAGATTCGTATTTTTTACCTTCACTGTTAACAGAAAGTTCTGGTTTCTTTTCTGTGTTATTTTGTGGGAATGATTCCATATAGTGTCTATTGTATTAAATTATAATCTTCCTTATGATACCACAAATAAAAAATCCCCTAAAGGGGATTTTTTGAGGTATATTACCAAGCAAAATGCGGGACTCCGACCCTACAGTTTTATTTCATAAAACTAAGGCCTGTACGCAACCGATTTCTTATACGGTAATTCCGTATGTAGAAATAGCAGTCCTCTTGAGGGCTCCATTTTGCACTGGTAAAAAGAAAACCCCTGACGGGGTTGTTCTTTATTACCAAGCAAAATGGGCAAATGCTTTGTTTGAATCTGCCATTTTGTGTGTATCTTCGCGTTTCTTGATCGCGATTCCTTCATTTTTTGAAGCAAGGATCAATTCTTCTGCGAGTTTGATATGCATTGGTTGACCTTTCTTACCACGAGCTGCGTCGATGATCCATCGAGCTGCGAGCATGTGTCGTCGTTCTGGGCGAACTTCACGAGGCACTTGGTAGTTTGCACCACCGATACGACGTGAACGCACTTCCATGAGCGGGCCTGCATTTTTCATTGCAAGATCGAATACTTCGAGTGGATTTGGGTTGCTAGTCTTCTCTTTGATGATATCAAAAGCACCGTAGACGATACCTCGAGCTGTTTCCTTTTTACCATCCCACATGATCTGATTGATAAACTTCGCAAGTTTTTGTGAGTTATACAGAGAATCTGGTGTTGGAATATTACGCTTTTTTACTTTTCTTCGCATTGATTGTTTTAGATCATAGATATGCAGCTATACATACTACGATATGATTATAATTGAATGATGTTTCCCGTAATGATCACAACTCGAGTTTTCAAAACGGGATACTGATTGTTAGATTACTTCTTCTTTGCGTCTGCTTTTGGACGTTTGTTACCGTAGAGACTACGTGATTGACGACGCTTTTCGACACCTGATGCATCGAGCACACCTCGAACGATGTGATATCGTACTCCGATCAAGTCCTTCACACGACCACCGCGAAGCATAACCACTGAGTGTTCTTGAAGGTTGTGTCCTTCGCCTGGAATATATGCAGTAACTTCTTGTCCATTAGTAAGACGAACACGAGCAATTTTACGAAGCGCTGAGTTAGGCTTCTTTGGGGTTGTAGTAGACACCTTAGTACACACACCTCGCTTGAATGGAGACGGGTAAAATGTAGGCTTATTTTTAAGCGTATTAAAACCACGAGCAAGAGTAATTGCTTTTGATTTATAGGTAACCTTTTGACGATTTTTTCTTATAAGTTGATTAACTGTAGGCATAATATATGTGTAATTTGGTGCCTTGCGCTTGGCAATACTAAAATCAGCCTCCCGCAAAGTCGTAGAGATACTGTACTATGTAAAGGTAAAAAATGCAAGTCTTTGTCCTTATGTACAGTAAAACCCTGACAAAATTGTCAGGGTTTTACACTTACACCTCCAATGTCTTACTAATGTATCCATTCTTGAGCGTCATCGTCGGTGTATTTGAGATGAGTGTATACGTACCATCAGGATTTTTCTTCTCAATAGTAATGTAGTAGGTACCTGGGGTCACGAGACAGAAGTATCGCCCCTCTGCATCAGTAACTTTACGCATAATCTCTTTATTAAGAGATGCAACATACACACGAACGATCGCATACGCAAGCGGTGTGCCTGTTGCTTTTTCTTTGACGATACCGTGAGGACGAGGACGAAGACCTGTTTCCTTGAGCACAAACATCACGATATACAAGAAGAGTATTCCCGCATTCAACAGTCCTGGGATCACAAAGAATGCAAATGATGTAAAGGCGAACCCAGCAAAGAAAACAATATCTGCAATCTCAGCGATGATCACATCGCGCTTGTGATAGAACCGCATGAATCCTTTATCTAATTTCTCTTGCTCATTCCAATCGAACTGTACTGCATCCATAGGGATGTTTTTGGTAATAGCACTGTCTGCCTGATCAACAGTAATTGTTTCGCCAAAATAAAGATCTTCATAGAGCTCGTCGGCAGTTTTTGATGCGAGTTTTTTTGATGGAAATATATAATTTGTCTTACCTGCGGAAATAGTATATGTCCCTGGTGCAACAAGGAATCCGTATCGCCCATCAATATCAGTAATACTCGAAGCGACTTCATTGCCTTGCATATCTTGCAACATGACATATACGGGATCAAGAGGAACTTTTGTCACACTATCATATACGACACCCCATGGTTTGCGTCTGCGTAGTGCAAAGAATGAAAAGAATGAGCGCCAAGCAGATTCAGGAATAGAAAACAAACTTCCCAAAAGACCTATTGTTCCAAGAATAGTAGTAATCAATTGACCTGCTTTTGTTTTAACTCCAGATTGCGCCTTTTCTACCAATGAACCGAAAGAGGTACTCATGAATGTTACCCCTTGATTGAGAGTTTGTGCGGCAGCATTCAGCACATCAAGTCCAGGAGACGGTGTTTGAGGTATAGGATTCGTAGGATTTGACGGGGGATTATTTGATATTACTGGTGGATTAGAAATCGGCGGTGTTGGTGGTAATGTCGGGTCAACAGGAGGAGTAGGTGGAGGGTTTATTGGTACACACAATGCTGGATTTGTCGCACAAGTAGCAGGTGGATTCACACACAAAGCAGGATTTGTCGCACAAGTAGCAGGTGTCGGTACACAGAGCGATGGTGTATTTGCACAAGTCGGCGTCGGAGGAACAATAACCACCCCAGGTGGTGGTGTAGGAGGAGGTGTTGACGTTGGCGTCCAACTCGTCTTCACACATGCACCTGCACCACAATCAAATTTCAACCAACCAAATACTTCACTCCATGCGTGTCCACTGAATTGTCCAGTGCTTGTATTAATAGTTACTCCGCCGTTTGTCGGTGCAAAATTTATCCAACCAGCATTTTCACCCCATGCGTACCCACCGAGTACACCACCTGTCGTATTAGTCACACCACCATTGGTCGGTGCAAAGTTTATCCAACCAGCATTTTCACCCCATGCGTACCCAGTGATTGCACTGTCAGAAACACTAATAGCCGTACCGTTTGTAGTACGGAACAAAACATCACTTCCATCTTCAGTAAATTGTGCTGTATAGTCTGTCGCATCTATCGTACCTGTTGCAGCATTCGCACGAGAAACAACTATCGTACTCACGAGGATGAGTACAAGAAAAAACACATATGAAACTTTTTGAAAAACAGATTGCATGTACAAATATTGTACTACAAACTACACACCAGTCGCTAGTCTTGCAAAACCTAAAATAATTGGAGAAAGTATTGGAGAAAGTATAAAAATAAAAACGATGAGAACAACTAACACATTTTTTTCGAGAAATTGCTCAATCGCACGTGCACGTTTCGGCAAAAGAGAAAAAAGTATTTTTGATCCATCAAGCGGTGGTATCGGCATGAGGTTGAATATTGCGAGCCCGCAATTGATCACCACAATCATGTAGAGTAATTTGTACAAAGACACTGTGGCAAAACCAAGCGGTCCAGCAAAACGAAATATGAGCCCGAAAATGATTACGAGAATAATATTAGAAAGTGGTCCAGCACCAGCAACAAGCGCGTCACCATATCGATGACTAATATTGCGTGGATTGTACGGAACAGGTTTTGCCCAACCGATGATAAATTTTGGATTGATGAATGCCATAATTGCAGGCAAAATGACTGAGCCAAGTGGATCGAGATGTTTGAGTGGATTGAGTGTCAATCGCCCCTGCAATCGAGCAGTCGGATCACCCAACTTTTCCGCAACAAGTCCGTGCGATACTTCGTGTACCACAACAGACATCACCACAACAATAATAGAGAAAATAATATCAATAACTGGCATATATAAGAGTATACGGAAAAAATATCTAATTTCCAATTTCTTTTATCTAAAAAGGTTCCCTTCCTACAGAAACCCCTAAACATACATACGAGAGCATTCATCTTGCATCGTTTTATTCTATATGCTATTATCTAACCCATATGGCAAAGACTTGTCCGATAACTAAAAAGACTTCTCAGATGGGTGGCGGGTACCACAACCGTGTTCGTGCTACCATTTTCCGACCAACAGGCATGAAGCGTAAATACCCAAACCTTCAAAAGAAACGTATTTATGTTCCTGAACTCAAAAAATCTATCATGCTTGAAATCACTACAAGCGCAATGCGAACAATCGAAAAGAATGGCGCATACGCAACACTCAAAAAAGCAGGAATCATCGAATAAATAAAACACCGCATATATGCGGTGTTTTATTTATTCTTGGGTGAGCGTCACTCCATCAGTTACAAAACGAATCGAACCCATCTTACTTGTTTCAAAATATGGAATATGTAGTTGGTTCAATCTACTCAGTACGCTTGGATGCGGATGACCATACGAATTATTTTTCCCTGCGGAAATGATTGCATGCAATGGCGCAACTGTTTTCAAAAAAGATTCAGAAGACGATGTTTTTGATCCATGATGTCCGAGCTTGAGAACAGAACTTTGTAATGCTATTCCGTCATGTTTTACAAGATACCATTCTTTTTCGACAGGACTATCTCCGGTGAGCAAGAAACTTGTCGTGCCGTATGAAAGTCTTGCGACGATTGATGCTTCATTGGTCTCCCATCCTGTCGTGTCACGGTCTGGGTATAAAATATCGAGCACAATATTCTTTTCTGTATCAAGTACGATTCGCATTCCACGTCGTGCAAGTATTCGTTCTATCTTTTTATCTCGAATCCTCGATTGAAATGCCTGATATGTTTGCGTGCTACTCGACACTCCAGGTTCGAACACTTTGTCGACTGTGTATGTATCGAGCACGAACGGTAATCCCCCAATATGATCTGCATCAGGATGTGTCGCGATCACGACATCAATCGTATCATCACCAAAGGGTAACTCTGCACTCAATAAATCTAAAATCTTTTTTGTGCGACCACCGTCAATCAATACATCAACATCATTTGGTGCTTCAATGAGAATTGCATCACCTTGTCCAACGTCAAGAAAAGTCACTTCGAGTGCATTGCTCGCAGGAAGTGTCTGGGGGACTGCATACACAACAATCCCGACTACCGTCACAAAAATAAAGGACGTTATGATGAATATCAGCTTTTTTCGCATATGCTATACTATCTCTATTATACAAAATAATCACACATTATATATGGAACACTTCACCGCAAAAACGTTTACCGTCCCGACACTTATCGGCATCTCAGCAAAAAACATCGAAGAGCATTTGAAACTCTACGCAGGCTATGTGAAGCATACAAATCTGATTCTTGAGAAAATTACCGAATACACAAAAGATGCAGAAACAAATGCATACGTCCTCGGTGAATTACAACGACGATTCAGTTTTGAATTCGACGGTATGCGCAATCATGAATACTACTTCGCTTCTCTTGAAAGTGGTCCGCAAGTAATCAATACAGAAAGTGCACTCTATAAAAAAATTACTGAACAATTCGGTTCATATGATGCATGGCTCATGCGATTCAAAGCGATCGCACTCACTCGAGGTATCGGCTGGGCAATACTCTACCATGATGCACAAACTAACAAACTGCTGAACACCTGGGTAGAAGAACAACACCTCGGTCACCTCACCGGACTCACACCAATACTCGCACTCGATGTCTGGGAACATGCATATGTTGCCGACTATCACCCAAGTGGCAAGAAACAGTATGTGGAAGATTTCTTCACGAATCTCAACTGGAGTGTGATTGAGAAGAATTTTGAAAAGTAGTCTAAAAAAACACCAAATATTTGGTGTTTTTTTATTTTATTGAACTAACTCTTTTAAAACTAACTTTTCTTCTGTGAGATTTTTTATAATAAAAACTTTTTGTTTTATTTTAATAAGATGTGCATTGAAAAAACTGAGCGTCTTGAATAATTTTTTGATTAAGACTTTTAACTTCAAAGACAAACTCATTAGTATAAGTACCTTCTTTGGGAATCATTAGATAATACTTACCTAATGGAATATTGGAATATGAATAATACCCATTTACAACAAGTGTTTGTATACTATTATCGAACATAATATTCTCTAATTCTGTTTGAGTTTTTCCTTCTTGATTTTTTGATGCCGACAATATATCTGATTCACTCACAAAATAAATCTTTCCATTGTAATTTTTTAAACCACGACCTCTTTTTACACCACCTGCTGGAGTCCCTGCGGACGGGAAACAATCACCAGAACCAAATTTCACATTACCACTAATTGTATTATTTTGATTGGTATAAAAACTTGAATTTTGACTTGTATTTAAATTTGAAAATTTATCGTAACCCAAAAGTACAATAATCAAAGTTAAGAGTATTATTATAATTGAACTTGGTTTCATATATTTATTATATTAAACTATTTATCATCTTTCTCATATCCCCTCGCCACCATCCATACAAGTACCACATATATCCCTACCATAATCCACCCGACAGATGCATCGATAGTCACTTGTGCAAACGGAACAGTACTCGCCCATGTTGTGATTGCGAGAAATACCTTGATAAGTCCGTATGTTGCGACACCAAAAATAATCGCAACTGGTCGCAAAAGAAATCCGAGAATCCCTGTCAGTGCCGTACCGAGCATAATAATCGGTACAAGTGGTACAACGACAATGTTTATCGGAAGTGATATAAGTGAGATTGCACCTGTGGTCACCAGAAGGAACGGTGACACACTAATAGTCGCCGCGAGTGTCGTCGCCACAACAGAACGTAACCCGAATCGTTCAGAAATATATGTCAGACGTTTTTCAAATAATGGTGAGATGAAGACTACGCCAAGTGTTGCAATAAATGACAATTGAAATGACCGATCGAAAAAGAGTAGATACGGATTGAATACAAGCATGATGCAGGCAGTCACGCAAATCGCGCGTCCGATATCATATGGTCTACCAATTAGCCGCGCAACGAGCATGAGACTTCCCATAATTCCCGCTCGCACCGCAGTCGCCGATGCACCAGAGAGGATGACGAAGAGTACTACAGCAATGAGTCCGAATACGACTGACATCATGTACGGAAGTAATGATGAAAATACTTTCATAGTCGCTTCAGCCACAATCGAAATATTGTATCCAGAAAGTGCCACTACATGTATCGTCCCTGTTTTGATAAACATCTCTGTGTATGATTCCGGAAGTGCATCTCGTGCACCGAGCAATATTCCAGAAGCAAGTGAACTCTCGGGTCTGGGAATATATTTTTCTATATGCGCAATAATCGCGTGTTTGATTTTGAAAAGTCTTTGTCTGACAGGCATCTCATCGGTATGTTCTATTGTTTCTATCTTTGGAGAACGTATTTCATATCCGATTCCCTGTGCTTTCAAATAATATACGTAATCAAAAGATTCATTGCCGGAATCTTTAAGAAAATCATTTGATGGTTTCTGTATCTTTCCTGACAGAGACAGATGATCAGCAAATACAATAATCGTGTACGGATCGGTAGTAATGCGAATATGTGCACCAGACACACTTTCTTTCAACACGAACCGTGTACGAGTTTCTTCTCGAGTCGGTTCACTGACCACTATTCCAGACATTGATATATTTTCTCCTTGTTGTGCATCAAGTACAGACCATGATTGTGATGCTTCATGTATTCGATACACAAGCACACCAAGTACACACATGACCAAGAAGAGAACTATCCTCATGTACATCACCACACTTCTCTTTTGAGAAAGCATATACACAATACTTGCAACCAACAAAAAAGCGCCGAACCATACGCGAGTACCTACCGCCAATGATTCGAACGCTATTCCAGAAATAAAACCAAGTGTTGTGAGGAGAATGATATGCCCCATATCAGATTACAAGAGTGATTCGAGTGTCCATCGTCCAGTGACATCTTGTTCTTCTTGCTTACTCATCACTTTTTGATATTTGACCCCTTTGACTCCTTTGACCCTCTTTTCACAATCAGTCCATGTCGCATCACGAAACACTTTGCCATTAATATACGAGAGGTATGCGTATGCAGGTTTCGAAGATTTTTTACTTCCTGAAGTTTTCTTTGCGTGTTTTGTTTTGATATCAAAAATATCACCGCCAGCAATTTCTTGATACGAAACACTATCACCAACATATAGTTTCATTGTTTGTCCTTCTGCAAGTGTGGTCGCAATCACATCACAGCGCTCATTGCCTACTACACCACTGTGTCCTGCAACTTTTTTCCAAATAATTTTTGCGATATTTTTCACAAGACCAGAAATACTTACGAGATCACGCCACAAGTCTTCGTTTTGTACGGGTTCTTTGGTAGATGTCCGCCAATTATTCCGTTCCCAGTTTGTCACCCATGAAGTAATACCATTCAAAACATATGATGAGTCACTGTGAATAGTGACTGTATCGAGACTATCACTGTATTTTTGATGCACCAATGTCAGTGCTTGTATAACTGCAGTAAGCTCCATTCTGTTGTTGGTTGTCATATCTGCACGTCCTCCTATTTCATGAATGAACGTGTTTGTTTCTGATTGTATTGCAAGTACTGCACCATACCCACCCTTACCAGGATTACCGAGAGAAGAACCATCAGTGAAAATAGTGATATTTTTTGATTGCGTGGTAGTTTTTGATTTCATTGAGAGTAGTATAGCAAAATAAAAAACGCCCGTCATGGGGCGTTTTGTTTTGTAGTACGTTTTCTCTCTCGCCATTCATCAATGTAACATGAAGAGATATTTTGAAATCGTTTTCCTGTTTCTTTAAAATGTCTTTTTTTGAACTGTGTAATTTTTTTTGAAAAAATCTTTTTGTTTTCATACAACACGGAAAGAGAATCTTGGACCCAAGGAAAGAACAATTCCACCAACGCAAACTCGACCTCTGTTTTGATCAACACATGCTGTGCTTCTACAGATAATCCAATAGGCATCAACTGTGCATGGGCGAGTTCGTGCAAAAATACGCACGCTCGAGACATATATGCTCTCGAGCTATCATAGTAACCAGCCGAGTCAACATTGTACACAGAAATCGTACGAATTGGATAAACATATCGCCCATAGTCTGTGCAGGGAGAGCATGTATCACAAACAAAATAAATTCCTAAAACAACATTTTTATCAAAAAAATACTGTTTTCTTTTTTGAATTACAAGAGAATCAATATCACACACTTTCAAACCATTTGAACAAAGTTTTTTCAAAAAATCGGAAGGATTTTTTGATGTAACTGAATCAAGCGCTGAAAGCCATGAACGAAGCTCGATAGATGGTTGTTTTTTTATTTGGTTGTTTGACGAACAAAGAAACAACAAAAAACAACTCGCAATAAAAACAACCCAAGGGTGAACATTTTTCATTATTTGAATGTATAAGGATATCTTTTTCTATTAGATACCAATGAGTGCAGGAAGTCAAATTTATACAATATCAACGATTCTCAAACGCAACTCAGTCTTCCTCATAAAGGTCGAAGATTCGACTCGAGCAATGAGATTTATTGGAGTACCTTCTTCGAGGAGTACATCGAAACTTTTTTCCGTTTTAAAAAACGCAATGGCTCTAAGTGTTCTTCCATCTACATCAAAAGCGATTTCGAGGTGGTTTTTTTCTTTACCAAATCGCGCAACTTTTGTCGGTACGACTCCTGAAAAAAGAAATGTTGGCACAGGATTCCCTACTCCGCACGGAGAAAATTTTGTAAGTGTTTTGTACAACCGAAGTGTTACATCACCAAGTGACAACTCGGCATCGTATCCACTATTTTTAATTACTTCCACATCTTCTGATATTTCTTTCTTTTCATACAATGCGGTCAGTTGTGTTTCAAGGAAGTGCACTTGATCACGAGCAACGGTAAATCCTCCAGCAAGTTCATGCCCGCCAAATTTCAACAACATCTCAGAGGGTAACGCTGTCATCAATGCGACCACATTATCACCTATTTGAGCTCGACACGATCCCTTGAATCCTTTTGTGCCGTTATCAATATCTTCATCGTCTTCATTTCCACCCCAGACAAAAACGGGGCATTTATGTGTATCCATTATTTTACTTGCAATGAGTCCAAGGACTCCAACATGCCACATAGGATTCCCAACAACAATCACTGGGCCGAGTGTTCGTGACTCAAGTGTTTTGTGTACTGTTCGCATACTATCAGTGACGAGTTTTTTTCGAGTATCATTGATGCGTGATAATTCTTTTGCATATGCACGTGCATCTTCGACAGAACGTGTGCGGAGTAAATCAAATGCCTTGTGTGGTGTGTCCATACGTGACGCAGCGTTGAGTCTCGGCGCAAGGGTAAATGTGACATCTTCTTCATGAAGCGTTCGAGGATCAACACCTGCAAGTTTCCAGAGTTCTTGTAATCCAACACGTCCGTTTCTACGAAGCACTTGTAGTCCCGCAGACGCAAGCACCCTATTTTCATCTACAAGTGGCACCATATCAGAAAGCGTTCCAATGGCAACCATATCAAGCAACCATCGCTCCCATCCAAGAGGCACTGAAAAGTATTCACCATATTTTGAAAGAAATGCACAGACACACTTGTATGCAACACCGGCACCACACAGCATGCGGTCTGGATAATATGTTTCAGTACCATCAACATGCACTGTAGGTAATTTTGGATTTACGATTGCATACGCATGTGGAAGTATCTCTTGAGGGACGTGATGGTCAGTGATGATCACATCAATACCATGAGTTGTTGCATATGCGACTTCTAGGGCAGCAGTAATGCCAAGATCGACAGTAATAATAAGATTCACATTATGTTGTACGAGAATATCAATTGCAGGTTGATGTAATCCATACCCTTCTTCATGCCTGTCTGGAATATAAAATTCTACATTATCGTACCCAATCTTTTGAAAAAAATCATGGAAAATAACCGCACCCGGAATCCCATCACAATCATAATCACTATATACCGCAATACGCTCTTTTGCTTCAATTGCTTCAAATATTCGCACAACGGATCGTTCCATACCAGAAAGAAGGAATGGATCATGGGTATGACGATCATATGATGGGTTCAGGAATATATCTTGCGCTTCTTTATCCGTAATACCTCTTTTTTCAAGAAGGATATCAATCAATGTCTGTGAATTAGTCTGCATATATGGCAAAAGTATAGCATGTTTTACTCGATGGCATTCAGTGCTATACTGACACCAGAAATGTTCGTCTACACCTATGCTCATACTTCAAAAACCAAAAATCTGTTTGGTCGAAATTCCCAACACAGACATCAGTGATGCAACCGAGTACATGGAGAAAAATCCTCTTCTCTCACTACAAGAAGAACCTTATGTCCCCCGAAATCGTAATTCAATCTTTCGCGTCAGGAGCACATTTGTAGAAAAGTACTTATATCCAGAACTTTTTCTCATGGAAGAACTGTCTAAACAAACAGTAGTCAGTCGCACAGATGCAGTTCTACTCAAGCTTGAATTAGGACTCATGCAACTTGCACGAGCAGAATTAAATCATGTTCAAGTTTTTTGTCCCAAAGAATACTTCTTACAAAGAATCAAGGAAACAACAAACAAAAACTTTAAGGCTCACTATTTTGCATGCATTGCATTTTCTGACAGTTCTCCCAAAAAAGGACACGGGTTACTCTTTTTAAATTTCATAGAAAGCACACAAACTCTTTTTATGACTGGCCATGAAGAATGGTTTTCTCCAACAAACACTTTTTTTCTTACTGGACGCATCTTTATGCGAAAATGGATTCAATCAGAGTGGAACAATCTACGTGGACTGAAACATATCATGTCACACACGTATGAAAATGATTATTTCTACAAAGACTACAAACCCGTTTCGCACAAAATCCATTTTTTGTTTGCGCATGAAGAAAGACGATTATGTTTTTCCAGAATTCTTTCTTTAAGTTCTCAAAGTGTGCTCAAACATTTATATGAAAGAACATACAGTGAACATCACTATTGGAAAAAAGCACTTGTTATTACAGAAATGGAAAGAAGGATGAAATGAATGAAAGCCCCGCACAGACGGGGCTTTTTTATTACCAGATAATCCGTGTATACTATTCGTATGGATACTATTTTTACAAAAATCATCAACAGAGACATTCCTGCAACGATTGTCTATGAAGATGATGAATCAATCGCTTTTCTTGACATAAACCCAGTTACAAAAGGACATACGCTTCTTATAACAAAAGAATCTTATCATTGGATTACGGATGTTCCAGACGAAATTCTAGAAAGAATGATTGTGAAATCGAAACATTTTATACAAGTAATGAAACAAAAGATACCCTGTGATTTTGTTCAAGTTGGTATTGTTGGAAACGAAGTTCCTCACTTTCACATACATCTTATTCCAAGACAATTACACGAGGTGGTGACAAACACCAACAGACCTCATACGCCATATGAATCAAAAGAAGAGATGAGCGACTATGCTCAAAAGATTATTTCTGGATTATAAAAATTTTTGTACAAACCCACGACACATTTACGTTTTTTCGCATAATAAAAATCTCATATCATAGGTAGTGTGTCCGTACTGTTTGACGAAGGAGTTTACGGCATACTTCTGTGATATGAGATTTTTGAGAGAAAACGTATCGTGTCTTGATTTTTTGGATACTTTTTTATCAAGAAAAAAGTATTATGATAAATTTATCTCTCCAGTGCTTTAATTCCTGGAAGTGTCCCAGTCGCAAGGAAATCAATCGTCGCCCCACCGCCTGTTGAAACAAATCCAAATGATTTTTCTAGTTTCATTTTTGATACAAGGGCAACAGTATCTCCCCCGCCAATGACACTGTATCCTTTTGACGAAGCAACTGTTTTCAAAAGCAGTTTTGTTGCTTTGTCATACCCAGCTTCATACTTCCCAAGAGGGCCATTCCATACAATGGTCTTTGCTTTTTGTATGAGCGGAGCAATATCTGTAATAAAACTTGGTGCAATATCAACAATGGTGTCCGTTGATAGAACTTGAGAAATCGCAACTGCACGACTCTTACCTTCTTTATCTTCTACGATTACATCTTCTGGAAGGATAAGTTTTTTACTTTTAAGTATTTTTGAAAGATCAACACTCCCATCGTCTACAAGTGACTTACCGACTTCATACCCTCGTGCCTTAAGCAGTGAATTGAGCAATGCACCAGCCACAATAATATAATCTGCTTTCTTTAGGTATTCTTTAATCAATGGGAGTTTTGTACTAAATTTCGCACCGCTCAATATTGCCACGAGTGGCGTCTTCGGATTCTGTGTTACTTTTTGCAAATGAGTAATTTCATTCATCAACTGTAAACCAACATATGGCGGAAGAAGTTTTGGAAGGAGTGTGACAGACGCATGTTTACGATGAGATACTGCAAAAGCATCATTCACATATATATCAGCGAGTCCAGCAAGTGCGAGCGCGAACACCTTGTTGTTTTCTGTTTCTCCTATTTCTTTGCGAATATTACCAATCAAAAGAATATCACCATTTTTCATTGACTCAACATCAGAAATAACTGACTCTCCTACTACTTCATCAGTGTGTAGTATATTTGGAAACTTTTTTTTCAAATACCATGCGATTGGCGAAAGAGATTCTGCCCCATCACCAAGATGAGACACCAACAACACTCGAGCGCCTTTTTTTACCAAGAATGTAATTGTCGGCAATGCAGCATCAATACGAAACGTATCAATAATTTTATTATTTTTTACAGGAACATTAAAATCCGTGCGAAGTAACACATACTTTCCTTTAATATCGCCAATATCTTTGATGGAATAGATTTTCTTCATATTTATTTTAGATTATCTACCAATTGAATAATCTCACCAAATTTTTTACCAGAAAGACTTTCACGACCAACAAGAAGACCATCAACATGCCCAGCTTCGAGGAATGACGTGCAGTTTTTTGTATTCACAGATCCGCCATATATAACACGGACCACCGAAGCTGTTGCGGTGTCATACAAGGTACTAATAACTCGCTTGATATAAATTGCCATTTCATCTGCTTCTTCTTTTGTCGCTTCTCGTGTTGCGTTTTTACCGATAGCCCAGACTGGTTCATACGCAATCACAATATCTTTTATTGATTTCTTTGCAATACCAGAGAAGCACGCTTCGAGTTGTGTCTTGATAGCATGCAAATACCATCCTTCTGTATCTCGTATTTGTTCACCGACACACACTATTGGTTTCAATTCATGTTTGAGTACGGTCTTTAATTTCTTATTAATAACCGCGTCTGTCTCACCAAGTGCACGAATTTCTGAGTGGCCGAGTAGCACATACTGTGCTTTGTATGACTTGATCATCGAAGCAGAAATTTGCCCAGTATACGAACCTTCTTCTTCCCAAAATATATTTTGTGCACCAAGTGTACATTTTTTGATCACCTCACCAGTAATCTCCCCAAGAAAAATAATCGGAGGAAATACAACTGTTTCTACTGTTCGTGTTTTTTGTGCATGCGATTTTATTTCTTTAAATGTTTTTTTTGCTTCCTTGTGAGAACTTGGGTTCATTTTCCAATTACCAGCGACAAGGAAAGATTTTTTAGTACGATTCATGTATATAGTATATCAGTTCTCAATACAGAGAACCAAATAAAAAAACCGCATTATGCGGTTTTTTTATTATTTTTACTGCCAAGAAATTCTTACAGCACCCATTTTACCTGTTGTTAGTTGTGGCAGATTGATAAAACCTGAACCGTTACCACCAACACTATGACCAGTACCCGTTGAATTTGACGGAGTCTTACCTACACCTGATACACAGGTAAGTGTACCAGATGAACCAACTTGGCCACTACTACCACCTGTACCATAAAAATTACCAGCAGGAGCAGACTGGGCTCCATACCCAACACCAGGCATGTAAATTGATGCACCCTTACCACCACCATCGCCACCATTTGCAATGGTAGATATACTCGCAATCTGTACGATCGTATCTCCACCATCTTCACCCTTAGTAGTCGTCGGATAACCACTACCACTAGCACCAGCCAAACCACCTTGACCCATTGATATAAATGCTTGCATGATAGGAGAGGTAACAGTATACACATTTTGCGCATTTACATACTGACCAGCACCTCCACCTCCACCACAAACAGGATATCCATTTATATCAGAAGAAAATCCTCCACCTCCACCTCCACCTCCCCACGCCTCAACAGAGATAGTCGTGTTTACAGGAAGACCGATCGCTACCCCACTTGCATAGTTAAGATTATTCCATGTCCAGCTTCCAGATCCGTACACACTTGCTGTATCAGAGCTTGATTGACCAGTTGTGTTTGTACAACTTATTTTAAATATTGTTTGACCATAGGTAGTTATAACGACAGGAATACTTGCACTAGCACTTGTTGGAGTAACTGTTCCATCCCAATCAGTAGAATCTCCCTGCTCAGTAGTTCTAGTACAATTCATACCTGCGGTAAAATTACCTATTGTATATGAAACAGTTGTTGCTTTGTTTGGATTTACAGACCAACTATTTGGAAAAGTGTAGTGATTAGAAAAACTATTTGATGGCACACCAGTACTTGTAATATCAACCACTGGAGTTGGTTGAATACATAATTTCAATCTACCATTAGTTTCTGCACACACAGCAACATTTCCAGCAGTATTCATAAGTGAAGCTGTTTGTATCCAACCACCGACAGATAGATTTCCTGTTGTAGTAATAGGACCATTTACTTGCAGAGAACCAACAATTTTAGTTCGTCCATCTCGAGTAAGTCCCATAGTTCCATTTGCGCCACCAGGACCAGCGTGTGAAACAAATGAGTATGTCTCAGGTGCACCCTGTAATGGTGGAATACTAGACGCAGTAGAATCAATCACAGCCCAACGACCTTGAGTATTAATATTACCTGTTTGAGAAATGTTTCCTTGGATAGAATGATTTCCTATTTGAGAAATAGTTCCATTAAGTATATAATCTCCTACTTGACCTGTATTACCTGTTATGTTCAGTTGAGCACTATTTGTACTGTTTCCGAGTGTCATTGTTGCACCAGGACCTTGCATTGTATAATCTCCACTTTGTATTGTGTCACCTATTCTTTGAGAATCACCACTTTGATAATGATTACCGAAAAATGCTTGGCTTCCATTTACAGCCAAAGTACCTTCGACACGAGTTGTACCATCAATACCTAGACCAAAACCTTTTAACGCACCGTTATTAAATTCGGCTGAAGCTTGAAATAGATCATTTGAACCAAGAAAATAACCTGGGAAAAGTGGAGAAAATGTTTGAGAAGAATAAATTGATCCTCCTACACGAACCTTTCCGTCTGCTCTAACAGCAATACCTCTTTTACTACCTCCAGTGCCAACAAATGTTTGGAAACTATCATCTGCACTAAAAGAGAACAATGGAGTTGCAGGAGTACCAGAAATACCCGCATGAGTAAACTTCGCACCATTAACAAGTGTGTTTCCATCTTTGTTAATAAAGAGACCAAGTGCAGGAGTACCTGGATTTATTTCTTTTGCTGCCTGGAAAATAGTATCTGTAGCATTATCCGCAAAGGGACGATTCACTTGAAAACTACTTACTGTATGCTTCACGAGAGGAGATTGCACCCAGTTTGTACCATCACTTCGAAGAATTTTATCAGCAGGAGATGCTGATGGTAACAATCCACCAGTACCACCATCACCGTAGTAATTCACTTGAGCGATACCATCAGGACTGTTTTGAATATCCCAACCTGAACTACCATTGAAATTGAAATTAATGCCTTTAAAATTATTTCCTGCACCAACATTGATACCGTCTTTTTGAACAGTAAGTTTATTTACACCAACACTTACAATTCCACCATTGTTTGTTGCAGTGATATTATCACCTACGAAGTTCACAGCGAGAGGTGCAGCAGAAACTTGAATACCATCTTTTTGAATAGCAGTTGGATTTGTAGGTGCGACATTTATCTTGACAACACCACCCACATTTTGAGCAGTAATATTGTTACCAGTGAAATCAAGCGCGAGTGGTGCGGCAGAAACTTGGATACCGTCTTTACGTATAGCGGTCGGAGTCGCAGGTGCAACAGAAATCGAAACACTATTACCTGACGGAGTGGTGGTGATGTTTGAACCAAGGAAGTTCAACGTAGTTGCAGGTGCAAGTACAGGCACACCATCTTTTCTCACAACCACACCAGAAGTACCACCTGTTGCAGTTGATGAAACAACAGGATTTGCAGGATCAGTGTTGTCTACTGTCACGTTTGTACCAGCAACTACTGACTGTATACCGCCACCCGTACCACCCGCTGGCCACGATGTTATACAATTCTGATCTACACCATTTGCTGTTCCATTATTGAAACAGTATCGATTTGCTGATATTGTTCCAAGAGATTTAATTGTTCCAAGAGATAGAATATAATTTGCAAATAAATTAATCACACCAAGATCGCCAGCTTTAATCTGGTATATACCACCTACATTGACCGGCGCACTCACGTTGTTTCCTGGAGGATTTGCCGTTGGTCCTACCCACCCAGCAGCATGTATAGAAAATGGACTAGAGAGTATACCTAGCGTGATGATAAAGAGTGCGATGTTTTTAGTAATTGTTTTCATGGTGTGTTTAATAATTGATGATAATAGTTATGTGATAAAATGATACCTATTTCCTTAAAACTCAAAGAAAAGGAATTTTCTTTTTGTTTTTGGCGTAGGAGGATTACCTTTACATTCATCGAGAACGTTTACTGTAGTTGATTCGATTGTAGTACCCTCATCGTTTGTACACTTAATAGAATATGTATAGGTACCTATCGCAGGTGGAGTGATTATTGCATTACCTGGAGAGGTTGTGGGAATAATCCCCATAAAATCTGTATCGCACGAATCAGCATTCCCAATAGTCCAGTTAAGTATTACCGGGTCAGGGAATTCAACACATGCAAAAGGAGTAGAGATTTGAACGAGAGGAAGATCTGTGTTTACAAAACGTGTAATCTTAATAATATTACTTTGAATTGTTTCAACTACTCCACCATTTGCTGGGTTTGGCCACTTACAATCAATACTATAACCAGTCACAGTAAATGGAACAAAAACGTTAGGTTGACCTGATGGTGGATTTGAGATATTGCCAGTAAACGGTGAGCTGGTAGTGACTACTTGACCTTGATCATCATAGGTATACGCTTGACAGCTTGTGAAGTTCAGATTCGAACTAAGGTTTGTCACACCATTTTCATCTACCGCATACCATGTGAGGTCTACATAATAAGGTGCAGGCACGGTGAGTGTGTTCGCGTCAATCATGAGACTCGGCTTAGGTGTTGGAGTTTTTGCCACTACGACATACTTACTAAGTTTCATATCAATCCAACCGATCACTCCATCGCCATCATTCTGAGAAGACCCCCACGCCCATTCTGTAAAAATAGAAGCGCGTCCAATAATTGATGGTGCTACAGTATACCCAATGCCATCGTATGTATTTTGATCATACGTAAGAACGCCCGAATTAAATCTATCTATCATGTAATTAAATGCAATACAACCAGACCATCCACCAGAAATAATGTTTGATTGATTACCAGAAAGAGCTCGAGCAAAACCTTTTATAACACCTGTTTGAAAATCAATCACTGGTCCAGGACCACATACTCTTACATCACTATCATTGAAACTAATCCATCCGATATTTGGAGACCATGCATATCCAGACAAAGTACCAGTAGAAATAGCAGCATCAAAATTCCCAGCACCTAACTCTTGTCCAGGGGTAACAACAACTCCATATGTACTTGGTGCACAATTTGATCCGTCAGTAATACAACTGAAACTAATCCATCCGATAGTATCTGACCAGCCCCAACCATTTATTGCACCATCAGGAGTAGTATTGATTGAAGGATTTTGTGCAGAAACAGTAGAAATACCAAAAAAGAACATCATGCTGAGAAGAGCAGAGAATGTTATTTTTTTCAAGGTATTGTTACAGTTTCTTTTCATACAAAATGATTATCTTGCTTGCTGTAGGTTGTTAAGGATTTCTTGTTTTTGTTCGTCTGTATATTCAACACTTGGTGATTGTTTAGACATCTCTTCAAGTTGTTTCACTACCGCCTGTTGTTGTACAGGTGTAAGCTTTGGAGCTTCTGCTTGTTGTTGCACAAGATTGTTTATGATTTCTTCTTTTTGTGCAGGGGTCAACTCACGAGGATTGGTATTTTCTGTAGGAGTGTATTTTTTGTATAACCAAATAGCAAGCACGACGACAATAATTAATACAACAAGAGAAATGACAAGTTTCACTGCAGGGTGATGAATCATTGATGATGGGTTTTTTTGCATGGTGTCCATGAGATTTTTATAATGAAAGTACTATTTATAATGTTACGTATATAATTGTACATGTTTTTTTTCATCTCGTATATAATAAAGGACAAATACTGTGGAAAACTATTTCTCAAGGACAAATTATTTTTATCAGAAAAATATCTTTAGCACGAAAAATATCTCCGACTATGTCTAAATGCATAGTTGTCTTGTGGGGTATGTCTGTGGTATAGTTACATACGTACAAGTCCTCGTTCTCGTGGACTTTTTTTAATAAAATTGAATAATATAAGGGTTTTTCCACAAGAATAACCCTTCTAAAATACACATGTTAGACATAAAAACACTTAAATCAGCCCTATTACAACTCGAGGATGAAAAGAAAATTCCTCAAGCAAAAATCATTGAAGCAATCGAACAAGCACTTGCTGCTGCGTACAAAAAAGAGTACGGCAAGAAAGGTCAAATCGTTCGTGCACAATTTGACCTCGATACTGGTACAACTGAATTCTCACAAATAAAAATCGTTGTTGATGAATCAACCGTCCGCATGCCAGAACCAGGAGAGGAAGAACTGAATGAAACTGAAGAAGAAGTAGAATTTGACCCAAACGACGAACGCCCTCGTTTTAACGCAGAACATCATATCCTCATAGAAGATGCTCAGAAAATCAAAAAAGACGTTACACTCAGTGAAGAAATCATTTTCCCATTGGAATCAAAGGATGATTTCGGACGTATTGCAGCTCAAACAGCAAAACAAGTCATCATTCAGCGTATCCGAGAAGCAGAACGTGGTGCAGTAGTCAGTGAATATGGGGCAAAAGAAGGAGAAATCGTTAGTGGATATGTTCAAAAAGTAGAACGTGGCACTATTTTTGTTGATTTCAACCGTGCTGTTGGTATTCTTCCATACGAAGAACAAATTCCAGGAGAACAATATAAACGTGGTGATCGTATTCGAGCATATATGTTTTCTATTGAAGAATCTCCTCGATCAGTCACGCTTCGACTTTCACGTGCACATCCAAAATTTCTCCAAAAACTCTTTGAAATGGAAGCTCCAGAAATCGCGAGTGGTATGGTAGAGATCAAAAACATCGCCCGTGAACCAGGTTCTCGTTCAAAAATAGCTGTATTTTCAAACGATGAACACGTTGATCCTGTCGGATCATGTGTCGGACAAAAAGGCGTACGTGTAAATACCATTACAAATGAACTCTATGGTGAAAAAATATACATTATACCTAGTTCTCACGACGTCGCAACATACGTCACAAACGCACTTTCTCCTGCACGTAAGATTCTCGACCTTACAATCGACCAAGAAGAACACAAAGCAACCGTAAATGTAGCAGACGATCAACTTTCTCTTGCAATCGGTAAAGGTGGTCAAAATGTTCGCCTTGCAGCAAAACTTACTGGATGGAAAATAGACATTAAGGGTGTTGGGGGTGAAACACTCGAAGGAGTATACGACGGCGAAACAACAGAAGAAGGTTTCGTATCACTCAAAGACCTAAAAAAAGAAGATCAATCTGAAGAAACAGCACAAGCATATGAAGAAATGACTCCTATTGTAGATGAAGAAGTTGCTGTTTCACCAGAAAGTAGTGACAGTGAAACTGTGTAATTTATTAGCTATTATTTATACTTTTTATGGCACATATAGACATCACACCATCAAAAACCATGGCAAATCTGCTTCATGTCCTTCCTCCATACGCAGACAAAGAAACAGGGGTTATCAATGCAATTATTGAAATAAATTCACATTCGATCAATAAATACGAACTTATTACAGAAACAGGGCATCTTAAACTCGACCGAGTCGGATATTCATCACTATCATATCCTTTTGCCTACGGAGCAATTCCTGGCACATGGGATCAAGATGGCGACCCGCTTGATGTAGAAATTGTTCACGTTACGGAACCGCTTGTTCCAGGATCATTGGTAGAAGCACGTATTATTGGAATTATGAAATTCAATGACGGAGGTGAAGTAGATGACAAAGTAATCGCAGTGCTTAATGATGACAAACGTGTCGCACACATCAAAACACTCGCAGATCTCGGTGAATATTTCCAAAAAGAAACAACATATTACTGGGAACATTACAAAGACCTCAAGAAACCAGGGACATGTACAGTTGATGGATTCTTTGATACAGCAGAATCAATGCGCATTATTGATGAATGTACAGAACGGTATCAAAAAGAATACGCGCCGAAACTCGGATAAACTCTTATTCACTCAAAAAACACTCCTTTCTGGAGTGTTTTTTGCTATACTATATGTGATTGGCCAAAACGAGTGTGCTAATCAGTCGAATTACAAAAATTCTTACATTACCTAAAACACATTATGAATAAAAAACACATTATTATTGCATCAGTACTGGTCGGTATTACCTTTGTTACTGCACAAGCACAAGCAGAAGAAACAGTTTCTGAAAAAACAAAAACACCTACATCAGTAAGAATGGAAAATATCGAGGAACGAGCAGGTGTTCGTGAAACAAAGATAGATGGCAGAATTCAAAAGATTGACGCACGTCTTGATGATAAGAAAACAAAAATCCAAACAAGTGGCGCTCTATTAAAAGAAAAAATGCCAGAAAAATCTCTTGAAATAGATGAAAAAATGGACGAAAGAACTGATCGAATGGAAGACCGTGCAGACGATCGCAAAGATCAACTAGAAGAAAAGAAAGTGCGGATAGAAGATCGGCTTGAGAAAAAACTCGTAAATATTACTGTTCGACGAGCAGCGATACTCAGTGCTACCTTGAACCGTCTCGATAAACTCGCAACACGTATCGACTCTCGTATTGAGAAAAATACTGCTATAAATGTTGATATCAGTACAGCAAAAGGATATGTTGCTGAAGCACGACTAGCACTCACTGCAGCACAAGAAACACTCAAAAGTGTCTCAATCGAAAGTGCAAAAGCAGATATTATCGTCGCATTCGAATCAACAAAAATGAACCTCAAAAAAGCACACACAAAACTCAATGAAGCAGTACAATCACTGAAAACAGCAAAAAGTGCTATCACTACTGAGACAAAAACTGATACAAAGACGGCAGAATAATTTATTCAATTAATTTTTATATCATTATGAATGAAAACAACATGGGTATCAACGATATGTCAGCTCCACGAGCAGAAAAATCACACGGAGCACTTATTGGCTCTATCATTATCGTGATTTTACTCGCAGTTGCAGGGTTTTACTACTGGAATACAACAATGAAGTCTATTAGCATGGAGAGAAAGGCGGATATGCAATCTGCACAAGAAGATGCTACCACAATCAACACACTCCAAGTACAAGGCACTTCTGATGAAGTCTCTGATATTGAAATGGACTTGAGTGCAACAAACATCGACTCTATAAATACCTCAATTTCACAATAAGAAATTAATAAGTTTACCGAAAATACCTCACAACAATTGTTGTGAGGTATTTTTTTGACAAATACTCATTTGCCATATAGACTAGCACCATGAAAACAGTCATACAAAAACTAGAAAAAAGTGTCGTTGAAATAACCGTGACAATACCAGCTGACACAGTACAATCATACAAAAATAAAGCAATTGCTCGACTTGGGCAACATGTAGAAATCGATGGGTTCCGCAAAGGTCATGCACCAGAAGCAAAACTCCTTGAAAAAATACCAACAATGATGCTCCTTGAAGAAATGGCCGATCTTGCGATTAATGACACATATACAAAAGCGCTCCAAGAGCACACACTCGATATTATTGGTCGTCCACAAATCCGTATCACAAAAATTGCTGACAACGAATCACTTGAATACAAACTCACTGTGACTGAATTCCCTGCAATAACTCTTCCAGAATACAAAAAAATTGCAAAAGAAACATCTCACACAGAAAATATAGTAGTAACTGATGAAGATGTAGAACATGTCCTTACTGATTTGCGTAAAATGCGCGCTCACGAGAAACTTCACGCATCAGAAACAGGTCACACACACGATCACTCACATCACGAACATGATTTCAAAGAAGAAGATTTGCCTGTAGTCGATGATGCATTTGCAAAATCATTTGGTGAGTTTGCATCACTGGAAGAATTTAAAGCAAAAATCAAAGAAAATGTGACTGCTGAGAAAAATCATGAAGCACATCAAAAAAACCGCATTGCAATCCTTGAAAAGATTATTTCAGAAACAACGGTTGATGTACCTGAACTCTTGGTCGAAAGTGAGATAGAAAAAATGTTTCATACGATAAAATCAGATATCGCTCGAATGGGAATGTCATTTGAAGACTATCTTAAACACAGCAACAAAACAGAAGAAGCCATCCGTGTTGATATGCGACCAGATGCAGAAAAACGTGCAAAATTAGAATTGGTTCTCCATGGTATTAAAGAAAAGGAAAAAATTGCACCGAACCCAGAAGAAGTTGAAGCTGAAGTAACAAAAATGCTGACATACTACAAAGACGCAGATCCTGTACAGACAAGACTCTATGTCGAACACATGATCGGCAATGAAATGGTCTTCTCATTTTTAGAAAACGTACAATAAAAAAAATGCCTCCTAATTGGAGGCATTTTGTATTTTATAATTTTTAATATCTACCATACCCTGAATCATACTTGTTTTTCTTTTTTATATTTTTTGATTTATAAAATCTAAGGAAAATAAAAAAGACAAAAATAATAGAAAAGATTCCAATTTGTTTTAGTGTAAACAAGCCAAAGATCTTTTGCTCAGAAACATGAGCATCACGAGCAATAAGAGGATCAGTTTCGCAAGAAGAAAGAATTGCACAAAAAAGGGCAAGTAATATCAAAGAAAGAAAGTGTTTCATGGCACATGAGTTAATCTACCGTTAGAATATACTCATCAAGACAAAAAGTCAAAATATGCTATACTCGATACATAATAGTAATAATCAAGATTCTTTATGTTAATTCCAACAGTAATTGAAAAATCACCTTTTGGTGAACGAGCGTATGATATCTACTCTCGCCTTTTGAATGATCGTATTATCTTCCTTGGTGGAGCAATAGATGATCATGTTGCAAATATCGTCATTGCACAACTCCTTCATCTTGAAAATCAAGACCCTAAGCAAGACATTTATCTGTATATTAATTCTCCGGGAGGATCAGTGACTGCAGGACTTGCAATCCTCGACACCATGAACCACATCAAACCAGATGTATCGACTATCTGCGTAGGTATGGCAGCATCAATGGGTGCGATGATTCTCTCTTCAGGAGCAAAAGGTAAACGACTTGCGCTCCCAAATGCAGAAATCATGATCCATCAACCACACGGCGGAGCAGAAGGACAAGCGACAGATATTGAGATCTCAGCCCGAAGAATCCTCAAAAATAGAGCAACGCTCAATGCTATTCTTGCAAAAAATACTGGGCAAAAACTTGCAACCATAGAAAAAGACGTAGAAAGAGACTTTTTTATGGATGCCCCAGAAGCAAAGAAGTATGGGATCATAGATGAAATACTTACAAAAAAGGGTAAGTAAGAAATCACATAAAAACACCACAAGAAATTGTGGTGTTTTTATGTGATTTGCTCCTTTGGTATATATATGGTACTTTGAGTGTGTAGACTTTTAATAAATAAATCTCGCTTTTTTCTCTCCGACTTCCCTACTCCTGAATCGACAGAACACAGAAACTCGAAACTATCACGTAAAGAAACACTTTCTAGAAAACTCAGAGCGTCAGAAGCGACTTGAAACCATGACTGTAATACAAATAATCATTGCGGTACTTGCACTCATTGCAAGTATTAGTATTGGGTACTACCTGCGACTCATTATCTCACTTGGAAAACGTGGCTCTATGGAGCTTGAAATCAAGCAAATGATGATTAACGCAAAAGAAGAAGCAAATCACATTATCGAAGATGCAAAGAAGCAATCAGAAGAAATCTTGCATGAACTTCGACAAACAGAAAAAGAAAAAGAGCACGAATTCAAAAAAACAGAAGAGCGTCTTATAAAAAAAGAATCACTCCTTGATACTAGACAGACTGATATCGATCGTGATGTTGAGCACGTAAAGAATCGTATTGAAGAAATCAAACAGATCAAAGAGCGTGCGGAAAAAATGGAAGGAGAGAAGAAATCAGCACTTGAGAACATTGCGCGACTTACAGAAGAAGAAGCTCGAACACAATTGTTAGAAAAAACAGAACAAGAATACGGTGAAGATCTCTATTCTCGTATGCAAAAACTTGAACGCAGCGGACAAGAACAACTTGAACGTCGTGCAAAAGATATTATGAGTACTGTTATTCAACGTCTTTCAACATCAACAGCATCAGATATGCTCACCACAAGTGTCTCTATTACATCAGAAGACATCAAAGGTAAGATTATTGGGAAAGAAGGAAGAAACATACGCGCATTTGAACGTGTTGCTGGTGTAGAACTTATTGTCGATGAAACACCTGGCTCAATCGTCATTTCGAGTTTTGATCCAATACGACGACAAGTTGCACGACTTGCACTCGAAAATCTCATCAGTGACGGAAGAATACAACCTGCAAAGATTGAAGAGATGATTGAGAAAGCGCAATTAGAAATAAACACTATCATCAAAAAAGAAGGAGAACGTGCAGTATATGAATGCGGAATACTGAATCTTGACCCACGAATCGTGGCAGTTATCGGACGACTTCATTTCCGTACCAGTTATGGACAAAATGTCTTGCAGCACTCAATAGAAATGACACATATTGCTGGTATGCTTGCAGAAGAGCTCGGTGCTGATGTACAAATAACAAAAGCAGGTGCACTCGTACATGACATCGGCAAAGCACTCGACCATGAAGTACAAGGAACACACATAGATATTGGTATTCGCATCTTGCAAAAATTCAACGCAGACCCACGAATCATCACTGCAATGAAATCACACCACGATGACTGCCCTCATGAATCTCTTGAAGCGATTATTGTGCAGACAGCAGACTATATTTCAGGAGGAAGACCTGGTGCACGTCGTGACACTGTTGAAAACTATTTGAAACGACTCGCAGAACTTGAAGCATTGGTAAATTCATTTGAAGGTATAGAAAAGTCATATGCAATCCAAGCTGGTCGTGAAGTGCGTATATTCGTCAACCCGCTCTCAATCACAGACATACAAGCCAAACACCTCGCTCGAGATATTGCGCTCCGTATTGAACAAGAATTACGCTATCCAGGGGAAATAAAAATCACTGTCATACGCGAAAACAGAATTGTAGAAATTGCACGATAATAAAAAGCCATTACATTAATTGTAATGGCTTTTTCTTTTCTCTAACTTTTTTTCCAAAATTTTTCGTAAAGGAGTCTTTTCCTTTACTTGCGGTAGAATTTCAGACAAAATAGTCTCACTGTGTTGATTTTGAAAAATCATATTGAGTATTTTTTTTAAAAGAATTTTACTCACATTATTTGTGAAAAACGTGGTTTGTCCATATTCTCGCGAGTACAATGTGCACAAAAGTGTAATTTTTCTGTACGGATATATCCGTGGTGCTTTTTGTACATGCAAGATATACTTCATCAAAATCCTTTTATATAAAATAAATCTTTTACGATCAATAAAATTAAGTGCGAGAGTACAGTCATCAAGATTATCAAGTATCTCAAAAAATTCTTTGGGCAAATGATTGTGATATCTTTTAAAGACAATACGCATCCCCCCTTTCTGTTGCACCCAATCTTTGTAAAATGCTCGATCTTTTTTAGGCGGCACATGCATATATGCTTTGTAGCACATGGCAATAATACCCGAAACTGCAATTAAACACAGTATGCAAATCAAAATGTATGGGCGAATACTTATTAAAATAATAACGTTCATGTAAAATAGTTTTAGTTCTAGAAAATAGAGTACAATATATTACACATGATTGTCAATATTTCACTTTCCCCAAGTATTGCTTGCACAAAAAAACCCTTGCTATATAATGTATGTATCGATCGGACAATTGACACATTCATCTGTTCGTCGTCGAGATTATCAATATAAATATTCTATTGACTATGAACAAACAAGGACTCGTAGAAATGGTACACGGAATGCTCGGTGGTACCAAGGTTCAAGCAGAAGAAGTTGTTAATGGCATGTTTGATACAATCGTTGCTACTTTGAAAAAAGGTGACGAAGTATCAATTGCAGGCCTTGGTATCTTCTCTGTAAAGGATCGCGCTGCTCGTATGGCACGTAATCCAAAGACAGGTGAACAAGTAAAAGTAGCCGCAACGAAAGTTCCTAAGTTTCGTGCAGCAAAAGCACTTAAAGACGCTGTTGCAAAATAAGCCTTTATGTACTTATGAAAAATCCTCCTATTTGGGAGGATTTTTCATTTTCCATAGAAAGTTGAAAAATATCGATAATATGCTACTATAAGTAAGTATTTTTGAAAACTGAGTCGGAGTGTGGTGTAACGGCTAACATTCCTGTTTTGGGAACAGGCGACTCCGGGTTCGAATCCCGGCACTCCGACTCATTTTTTAATAATACACATATATTGCGGGATTAGTTTAGTGGTAGAACTACAGTTTTCCAAACTGTTAGCAAGAGTTCGATTCTCTTATCCCGCACCAATAAAAATACCGAGATTACTCTCGGTATTTTTATATACTCATGTATTTAAGGCTCTAGTGTATCACTTTGCCCATCAACGGTAATACTAACCTTTTTAACCGTCTTGAATTGCTTCAGTGTTTGTTCTATTTGCGCTTTTATTTGACCTACCTTACAAGATCCGCCACCAGACAAGCCACTGAAATCTACTTTCGCTTCCCCATTTTTAATCACAAGACTGTTCAATGAACCATTTTCGATACTAGATATAAATCCGCCTGTTTTTTCAAAGACATATGGACCTTTGAGTAATTCAAGGATTGAGCCCTTCCCCATCTCAGACGTTTTGAGAATTGACCGACCTAAAGCAAACACCTTTTCACAATCAAGCATTTGTGGGTCAATTTTTGTATTTCCCATATAGACAAGTACACCTGTCTCGTCATTTTGCACAAATCGAACAGGTAGAGAAAATGCATAGTTCCTTCCCTCTTCTTCTCCTCCAGGGTTATCGTTACGGAAAATCATCGAACCTGATTGAGCACCTTTTGTATCAAACTGAGGCACTTTAGCAAAAAATGGCACTAGACTGGTTGTCATCCATTCACCTTGTGCAGTCATAGGGAAAGTCACCAATACTTCATTTTTTTCATTTACAATAGAAACAGGAGCAGAAGCTTCAAAGAACCAATTCCCTCTTGCTTTACCAAGAATACTTACCCCAGGCATAATCACCGCACCAGCAAAGGGATTGTAGACTTGTATCATATTTGAAACATCTTCACCATTCACAGAACCTGCAGGAATAGAGACTTTCGACGGTGGATTCCTTTTTTCAACAACCTGAGTTCGTACAAAAAACCACACACCAGTAAGTACTAGCAAACACACAACGATTATAATGTATCTTTTTTTTAGCTCATTCATATTCTTAGTATACCAGTTCTTTTAAGTGTGGATAACTTTTTTTAAGAAATAGCAATATTTTCAATCACACGAACTTTTGCTTTTTTCTTTGGAAAATCAATATACACAAGAATAAGATCGCATTGCCATGAAGTATTATAAAGGACAGGATTGTTTCTTATATAGGACATAACTGTTTTTGCAAATTTCCTTATTTTCCAAGGGTGCATGTTTTCTTCTGGTCTATATGTTCCCTGTTTTGTTTCATGTGTAACTGGATCAATAGAAGTAGAAACAGCTTTAACTTCTACAAAATGTACATTTTTTGTTTCATGTGTAACAAATTCAGCTATTATATCTATCTCACCATCTCTTGTTGCGTAATTTCTTTCAATAATTTTGAAACCCTTACCAATAAGATACTTAGCAGCAATGTTTTCTCCATATTCCCCTTTTTTCTGGCTTTTTGAAGTAAATACTTTAGGCATAGATAGTTGTTTTATTGATTATATCTAAAAATAGTTTCATATGAAACTATTTTTAGATATATAATTACATTTTTGATATTTCAACACTTTTACCACCAGTTACACGTGTAACTGGTGGTAAAAGTGTTTCACGTGAAACACTTTTACCAAAAACAGAGTAAAATTCTAACAATTAGCATGGTTATACAAAAAATCCTTATAAAATAAGGATTTTTTGTATGTTCTTTAAAATGTCTATAATAAAAAGGTCATAAATGAACTGTCTTATGCCCTTTATACACAGAGTTATCCACATTTTTATTGAAAAATATAGGTTATTTCAGGTAATTTTGATAAAAAGTCAAAAAGTGTTGCTTGTCTTTTTTATACATTTAAGAGACTAGATGATCTGGGTCAAACATAGCTTCTCGTCATTATCTACAAGACACATCAAAATAAATTGGCTATCTTATTGGTGCAAAAACAAAAAAAACGCACTACTGCGTTTTTTTTGTTTATCTTTTGTGCACCCGGAGGGATTCGAACCCCCAACGACGGTTCCGAAGACCGGTATGATATCCATTTCACTACGGGTGCAATATGTAAATACTGATTCAGTATACATAGATTGGTGATATAAGTAAAACAACATCATTGCAAACAAACAAAAAATACCATATAATCAGGAAGTCGTTTACATAATAATAACGTTCTGCGGGTATGGTTTAGTGGTAGAATACGTCCTTGCCAAGGATGAGACGGGAGTTCGATTCTCCCTACCCGCACAAAAAAA
>CAZJJM010000002.1:0-37738 GCA_964546355.1 uncultured Candidatus Saccharibacteria bacterium
TGTTGGAACTAGGATACGGGAACATAGAGGCTATATTTATATACCACCATTAAATATTTAATCTAGAGAAATTTATTCAAGTGTTAAACGTTTATGAGTTTACACCTTTATCTGCTTCTCACGAAACTCTTTTATTGATTCCTGAGCTTTATCATATTCTTCCTGTGTTATTGGTCTATACACTACCCGCACTAAATTTAATAGCCGAGGATGGATCAGAGCAAAAACAACATAGCATCTACACTAAAAGGTATCCGTATGGATACCTTTTGTTTTGCGAGGAGGAACTTCGGAACGAAGCCGGAGGCGGAACCATAGTGGTCATTAGTATTCGACACATCGTTCGCATTGAACTTAAGCTTGTCATCATTGAAGTTCAAGATCGGAGCCTTCGAGAACACACCATCGCCATCCGGAAATCTACTTCTATCCATCTACACCACCAGAACTTGAAACGACACAGATCGCTTCTTATTCCTGTATTTTATCTGATAGCATGCGAGTCGCATCTATTTTGAATAGAAGTAAGCAGTATCTCCTCACAGAGAGTGCACTCTTCCAAACCGTAGTCGGGAAAATTCTGACTCTTTTCTCACTGAAGAGAAAGAGTTCGGCGACGGCTATCCTTGGACATGCCGTACACGAGCCTATACTCACATAGACTATACCAGATGTAATATAAAAAGAAAAAAGGGCTATCCAGTGGATAACCCTTTGTATAAAAAAAATTCGAATGCAACGTAGTATAAAGGAAACAAAAGTTTCAATATACGAGATGCAACAATCACTACTGCGGAACGAAACCGGAGGCGGAACCATAGTGGCCATGAGTATTCGACACACCGCTCGCAACGAACCCAAGCCCGCCATCATCGAAGCCCAAGACCGGAGCCCCCGAGAACACACCATCGCCATCCGGAGCAAATTCATCACCTGCACAATCAATGTGTAATTGTTCCCACATAACAAATCTTTCAGGATGGGTTAATGCGATGCAGATAACTGCAAGCGCACCTAATCCGTATTCGTTCGCAGTGCTGGAAATAATTTCCCTAGCACGGTTTACTGATTCACCCCGGTGTTTGAATCCCAACTGAGCGGCAATGATAATGATATCGCCTTGTTGCTGTTGCTTTACTTCGCCAAATTTTTCAATCGTGCGTGCATTACCACGAAGGTGTTTTTTGTCGATTTCACCCTTACGATAATTGGTAAAGCTACGGCTTTCATCAAGCTTAGCTAATGCAGTGTTTACTGCCTGGCAATACCGGTCAATAGGGTCTGTAACGTGAGGGAAAAGCTTTGCGGCAATTGCTTCTGTGCGTGGAATGGCAAACCATCCTTCGGCACCTTCAGGTAATTCCGGTAAGTTTTCTGCATACGCTAATGCCTGTGCTGCATCTAAGCCCCACTGAGCAGAAACCATGGCAATCTGCATTTGGATTGTTTTTGGTCCTTTGTACTCTTTCGGGTAGGTGGAGGTTGATTCTGTTACCTGGTCGGCATATTTGTTCGGAGTGGTCATATCAAGAATGATTGCCTCTACGGCTTCCTGCACTCTTCTTTTGAATTCTCCACCCTGTTCAATAACTCCCTTTTGGACGTTATCGTTTGTCGGGTTTACTTTGCCTACTGCAGCTTTACAGGCCTCTCTGCCTAAATCAGCTACTTTGTCTTTTTGTTGGTCCGTGATCAACGTACTTGTTTTTGCGATTGTTGTCATCGTTATTAAGTTTTAAAGAGCTAGAAAACGCTAGCTTGCGTCTATAAAACAACGTTGTTTTATAAAAATACTATATCAAAAATATATGGTTTTGTCAATATAGCTATATATTCCCTATTTTAAGGGGTTTTTAGTGCTTCTTCTTCCTTTTTATCATATTGCTCTTTCTGATGTTCGTATATCACCCCCGCTAAACCGATAAGCATCACAGCACCATCAATAAGATCTTCTTCGGTTAGCTTATAGTTAACTCAGATGGATCCATTTGTTTTAATACACCATTCTGACAGAACGGACAATTATCCCCTTCTCCCTTATTGTTTCCGAATACCGTACAAGATGGACACATGGTTGTACCTTCTGGAACATATACTACATTCTGACAACTGTGACAGATTCTTCACAAGATATAAAAACACAAAAGGAGGCTTTTGCCTCCTTGAGTGTATTGATGCGCGATCGAGCGGACTTGAACCGCCGACCTCCCGCGTGACAGGCGGGCGCTCTAACCAGCTGAGCTACGATCGCAACAATATCTTTTTATCATAAAATAGGAATTACTCCTATTTTATTGTGCCGGTAACAAGAGTTGCACTTGTGACCTTCGCTTTATGAGTGCGATGCTCTAACTACCTGAGCTATACCGGCAAATATACCATTTGTACTATAGCATATATACGCATTTTCTCAAGAAGCATTGCTCTTTATGTCAGATTGTGGTATTCTTTTGACTGTAGATTATCGCGGGATAGAGAAGAGGCATCTCGCAAGGCTCATAACCTTGAGACGTCCGTTCGAATCGGGCTCCCGCAACATGTATATAAAAATCATCCATGATACACATGGATGATTTTTATATTTAGAGTACATCCAATGTTTCAAGTACTCGTTTGAAACGATCAATTGTTTGTCGAGTTTCTGCTCTGGTCAATTCATATAATGAGCCTTGGTGAGCAATATTATTGCGAACAAGGTGAGCATCCCATGCCAGTTGTTTTGCTGGGAATTGCTGTTCAGAAACATTTTTTAATCTTTCACCAAGTGTGTCACCGACAAATCCTTTTTCAGATGTTGCTTCTTCGAGCATGGCATCTGCTTCAAGGATTGCCAATCGCCATTCTGCGTCACGATCTGAATTACTATGTTCTTCGACAATAGACCAACGTCCAGTATATTTCTTAGTATCTACAGAAACTGGCGGTTGATCTGGACCAGCAAGGAGTGCTTTGCGTTTTTGTGCTTGTTCGTGATTGATTTCGTATATACGAATCAAACAATACAAAATAACTGCAATAAAAATAACTGCGAGTAATGAAAAGAAATTTTTGAACCAAAGAAAAAAATTAGTAGCTGTTTCTCCTCCACCAAATATTGCACGGAAAAATAACAATATCTGGTAAAAAATATAATCAAGGTTGAGATATGTTGGATCAAAAACTTCTTTGTTCATAGACACTTCTAGTATATCTCGTTTAGAAGATTTGGGCTACTCACCGAGAAATGTTTTACCGCACGTAAACAACATTTTATCTTCAAAAAGTGGTGCCATGAGTTGGAGTCCTATTGGAAGTCCATTTTTTGCATGACCTGCAGGAAGTGAGATTGCTGGAATTCCTGCAATGTTTGCCGGTACTGCAAAAAAGTCTGACATATACATCGCGAGTGGATCAGCAACTTTTTCTCCAGCGACAAACGGCAGGAATGGTGAAGTCGGTGTGGCAATCATATCCACTTGCTCAAAGAGTGTTTCAAATTCTTTTTCGATCATTGAACGAACAGCAAGTGCTTTTGCATAATACGCATCATAATACCCATGAGAAAGAATATATGCACCGAGAATCATACGACGACGAACTTCTTTACCAAATCCTTTTCCGCGACTTTTTTCATATACTTCAAGAAGTGTGTTTCCGTCTTCAGAAAGACCAAATCGGATACCATCAAATCGAGCGAGGTTACTTGAAACTTCTGCTGGTTGTAAAATATAGTACACAGCAAGTGCGTGCTCAGAAAGTGGCATGTCAACATCCACTATTTCATACCCTTGTGTCTTTAATTTCTCAAGAGACATTTCAAAAGCGGTAAGGATTTCAGGATCAAGCCCTTCTTGAGAAATCATTTTTCTTGGCACGCCAATTTTTTTCTTTTCAGTGTGTGTCGAAATTCTTTTTTCAACTGGTACAGAAGTTGCTTCCATTGGATCATGCACAGAAAGCGCTTCAAATAAAATTTCTGCATCACGTACGGTATGTGTCATTGGTCCAATCTGATCAAGTGATGATGCCATAGCAATCAAACCATGACGTGAAATAGTGCCGTATGTTGGCTTCATGCCGACAAGGTCACAAAACGCGGCTGGTTGGCGAATTGACCCTCCTGTATCGGAACCAAGAGATATCAGTGCCCCGCCCATTGCAAGCGCTGCCGCAGCACCACCTGACGAACCGCCAGGAACTCGACTTGTATCGAGTGGATTTTTTGTTCTTCCAAAGGCACTGTTTTCGGTTGAACTTCCCATAGCAAACTCATCCATATTTGTACGACCGATAAGTATCGCGCCGTGTTCTTTGAGAATACGAGCAACTGTTCCGTCGTATGACGCAACGTAACTCTCAAGCATTTTTGATGATGCACTTACTACATGCCCTTTGATAAGCATGTTGTCTTTCATAGCAACAGGAATACCTGTAAGCATGGTTGCTGTACCATTATCGAACATTGTCTGCGCACGAGAAACTTGCTCATCAATGTCAGTAAAGACTTCTAGGTACGCATTAATATCAGGATTTTTTTCAGTAATGACAGCAAGATATTCATCGACAAGTGCACGAACAGTGAGTGTTCCGTTTTTGAGTGCGTTGTGTGTTTCTTCTATTGTACGAAAAGGGTGAGTCATGTTATTGATTGAGAATACTTTTAACTTTCAAAAAACCATCCTGCGAATCAGGAAAAGCAGCGATGATATCATCTCGATATTCACCTGTAGTATTGACGGCGACATCTTCTGCAAATTGATTACGATGACTCGGCAATTCATTTCTCTCACCTGTCGCAGCAACTGCAGTGATATTACTCACATACGAAAGAATATGCTCCAGATCATGACCCAGTGCTTCCATTTCAGTATCAGACATTTCGACACGAGCAAGCTTGGCAAGTCCTTGTACTTGATTTTTATCCATATACCATCGAGTATAGCATTTTTAAGTAAAAATAAAAAAAACCCGCACGAAGCGGGTTTACTGTAATTAATTAGTGATTATTTCGAAATATTCAAAATCTTTTCCGACCGTCTTCATCTCAACAACACGTCCGGGTTCTTTATGATCAAGTAAAGCCAAACATCCTTTCTGTAACCATACACCAATAGGCTTTTTAATGTGATTTTCAATATCAAGATACAAAGCACCAAAAGCAAATAGTGTTCCCAGTTTGTATAAAAGATCTGCTTCAGAAAAAACTTCTTCTGGTTCTTCTGCTTCAGAAAACTGAGTTGAGAGCAAACTACAAGTTACCTTTTTGTTTTCACCAACAGGCAAAGGAATAGTGTCTTTGCCAATAAAAAACCGATGATCCACATACGTGAATATTACGGAGGCTTCATTTCCTTTGGTTAAATTATTCAAAGTAAAACCATTGAGAAAATGAGGGTGAGTCTTAACGAGTTTATCATAACTTATTTCGAATTTCATAGTACAAGTTTTTTGATGTATATTCTATCAAAAAAGATACCACAAAAAACATTTATTGTAAAATACCTTTACGATAACAAATTAAGAAATGCTTTTTCGTCAAGAATAGAAATATTGAGTTTAACCGCATCATCGTATTTTGATCCAGGTTCATCACCCACCACTACGTAGGACGTTTTTTTGGAAACAGTATTTGTCACAGCACCACCCATTTGTTTGATCCGATTCTTCGCTTCATCACGAGAAATAGTCGCAAGTGTTCCAGTCAACACAAATGTCTTCCCAGATAATGTTTGAGGGAATGTAGAAGATTCATACACAAAAGCAATGTGTGATTCTAGTCGGGACAGTTGTTCTTGATGATCAACATCGGCAATATATGCAACAAATGAATCCGCTACAGTCGGTCCAATGCCTTCGATATTTTCAAGTGATTCTTTCGTGATCTTTTTCCATAAATGAACAAACTCATCATACGAAGGATTACTGTATGTCTCTGAAATATATTTTGCAATGAGTTCTGCTGTTTCTTCTCCAACATGATGAATACCGAGTGCATACAAAAATTTTGCAAGTGGAACCTGTCTACTTTGCGCAATTGATTCTATCAAATTATCTGCACTCTTTTCTCCAAATTTTTCAAGTCCAACAATATCTCCTGCTTTCAACTCATATATATCTGCATAAGAACTAATCAAACCTTCAGTAATGAACTTCTCAACAATCTTATCTCCCATACCAACAATATTCATTCCCTTCTTACTCACAAAGTGAATCATACGCTCTACTTCTTGAGCAAAACATTTTTTATTTGTACAGAAAACAGCTACTGTCTTATCATCAGTACTTGTTTGTCCTTGTACCACAGTGTTTCCACACACAGGACAGTGTGTTGGCATACGAAATGGTTTTTCTCTACCCTCTCGAAGTTCAGTAAGCACACGAACAACTTCAGGAATTACATCCCCTGCTTTTCGGATAATCACCGTGTCACCAATGCGCACATCCAGTCGATCTATTTCATCTTGATTGTGCAGTGTCGCTCGTGAGACCGTAGAACCAGCCACTACCACTGGACGCAAATGAGCAACGGGAGTAAGTGCTCCTGTGCGCCCTACTTGTATTGCAATATCCTCAACAATTGTTGTCACTTCTTCTGCTGGGAATTTGTACGCCACACCAAATCGAGGCGCTTTGGCTGTATACCCAAGTGCTTGTGAGATTTTCCTACTATCGATTTTGATTACAATTCCATCTATACTGTATTCCTCTTTGTCACGTTTTGAAACCCAACCGTTATAAAATTCTTGAATTTCTTTGACATGTGTAGTGTGCACAAAAATATCATTCACAGAAAAACCAAACTTCTTTAAAAGTACTAATGTTTCTTTTTGGGAATCTGGTATTTCCAAATCATCACCTGTAAGCTTCTCTATGCTGTACATAAATGTCTGAATATTTCGATCACGAGTAATTGACGCATCGAGTTGTCGCAAAGATCCTGCTGTTGCGTTACGAGTATTTGCAAAAAGTGGCTTGTCTTCTTTTTGTCGACGAGTGTTGAGTTTCTGTAAATCGCTTTTTTTCATCCATGCTTCACCGATTACTACAAGAGAAATATCTCTGCCAAGATCTTTTGGAATATCGGGCATGACTGAAACTGCATGTGTAATATCTTCACCAACAACACCATCACCACGAGTCGCACCAAGCACAAGCTTGCCATGTTCGTAGGTCAAGATAATTTTCATCCCATCAATCTTGAGTTCAGCAACATACTCACGTGGAATATTTCTAATCGATATATCTTCTTTTTCTATAAACCGTACAATCTTTTCTTGCCAAGCAAGAAGTTCTTCATATCCAAAGATATTGTCATAAGACCATTGCAAAATCTCATGTTTGACCTTGGTAAATTTTTCAAGCACAGTAGCTCCGACTTTTTGTGTCGGACTCATGCTGTCAGCAAACTCTGGATGCGCTTGTTCCAATATTTCAAGCTCACGCACTAGCGTGTCATATGCCTCGTCAGAAATTTCTGGTGTATCATTGGTGTGATACTGCACACGATGAACATCTATAAGTGTTCTGAGTTTTTGTATTCTGCTCTGTATCGCTTCTTTTTTCATGAGAGAATTTATGGAGTGTTTCCGAGTCCACTTGCGTCTGGATTATCATACAAGACACCAACAGCACGTTCTACCACACGAGATACGGGAAACCCTCCTACTGCCGTAAACAATCGACAACGAAGATTATAACCAAGAGAGTCGATCTTTGTTTGAGTTAGCCCTGTGACTGGATTTGGGTATGCTTTGTTTATGGTTACCTTTGCACAAGAAGTATTATCAAGAGAGTTATATAAAAATGTATATACCTCTGGTGTGTCTTGCGTAACAATCAACTCACTAGCAGGACTTATTTGATTCACCTGAACATCTGCAGTACAGGTAATCTTTGATGAACCTCCGTTAGCATTTGTAAAATCATTAAAAATAACTGGTGAATCAAAAATACCAAGAGAATCCCAAAAGAGCGCACATTCGAGTCCTGAGTCTGCTGCAAAGAATGCGTAGCCACCATCACGAGAAGAGGATGAAAGTAATGTCTCTTTGTATATAACACCAGAAATACCAATACTCACAAGGAGTACAATACTCGTAATAATTACTGCGAATAAAATCACAAATCCTTTTTGTGGAGACTGTCGTGACGAAATCATGTTTTGTAGAGAATGTATCATAAAAAATTATTAGTTGAGATTCGTTGTCCAATCAAATAATCGCTCAGTGAATTGCACAGAACCTGCGACTGCACCACCCTTTGTCCAAAACACATAACTCGTCACTAATAATTCACGAACAGGTACTGGCGCAGAACCACTAGGAGGAAGTGTAGTGATTGCACTATTATCTACTTCTTGGATAGTAATATATCGCGTGAACCCATCATCACTTGATGGAATTAGTGCGTACTGAAAGAAAAGTCCAGTATCAACAAGATGACATCGACCAGCGGAACCAAGACACGGAAAAATATCCACAGCATACAGAGGATGCGTAGCCGACGCATCAGTGTTTGTTTGGATACTACATCCCGCTGGAGATCCTGGTGTCATAGTCACACCTGCAGGTATAACACAGTCACCAATAACACCACTTGTTGCAACACCAACACCTGTGGGTGTACCAAAAAACAAATCCCAAGTATTTTGTGAATCAATAAACGATGCTGTATCTCTAAGATTACGCACCATTTCTACACCTTCTTGTGCAAGATACGATGCAGTCAATTTGTTCTTCACATACGTTGCACCAGAAGAACCACTAATAGTCACAGAGATGAGTGCAATCACTGCCACAGAAAAAATAGACAATGCGACCAGTGTCTCAACGATAGTGAAGCCTTGTTGTGTAATAATTTTTTTCATATGATTATATCTCTGGATCATCTCGGTACCGAGGTGAAATAGTCGTTTGTAATACAAATGGTGTTTGTTGGTTTTTATATGTTACAAAACCAGACAACCGTATGACGACACGAGGTTGAACTTCATCTGCTTTTTGAGAACCTAGAATAAGAAACCCTGACTGGGCAGAGTCAATAATTACTTCGGGCGGAGTAAGGAGTTTGAATTGACCAGAAACACCTGATGCAATATCAGGGATGTCATTTTTAAATATACCAACTGGAGTGATCACATATGCGAGACGACGAATAGTCGTAATTGTTGGATCTATATTTGTTGGAGTAAAAGACACACTTGAATATAAATTAGACGCAACAAGACAATCTGCAGGATCAGTAAGCAGATTCCCAGACAAGGTTGGTGGAGTAGAGCCTGTAGCAGGTAGGTACAACGCGGCATCAACACCTTCACAAGTAAAGTCATACCCCAATCGAACATTTCTAGCGATATCTTCCATAACAAAACCAAGGTTGTCGATCACCGCGCGAACACTTTGTGTTTTTTTGTGCAATAAGTTTGCATTAAGCACAGCACCAATACCAATTACCATCACAATGGTGAAAAGTGCAACTGCAATCATCATTTCAATGAGGGTAAATCCACGTGTACGCATATATGATTATTCTACGCTAATTTGACCAGTCGCCCAAATAATAATATTTTTCTGACGAGTCTCATCAGCAGATTGGATGACTATCTTTCCATCAACAATTACACCAGTAGAAACAACAGGAAAACCTGCATATCGCATTACCGCATCAAGGTTTGGTCTCTTGAAAACTACTTCGAGTGGCTTGTCAGGACTACAGTCAACATCACCTTGCATGAGTTTACTGTTTGCACACACTTCTTTGATATCATCAGTGCCACTAATGGTGTATTTTTCGATACACTCATCCCCTACCATAGGTGTGCCGCAAGCACGGTTTGCAGGATCAAGAGAATCCAATTGACCACTATTGTCGAGATCGGCAAAATAATAAAAAGATTGTTCATTTGGATCAACATACACACCATACGAAGGTTTGTTCGGTAAAACAAACAAGGCGTTGTATCCACCTGACGCAGAAGTAGTCTGTGCACGTTTGATCGTAAGTGCAATATCTTGAGAAAGATTTTGTAAAGATATGTTTGAAGAAAAATCTCGTGAGTTGAACAATACCACAGACGCAATAATGCCGAACAAGCTGATAATCACGATCAGTTCAATGAACGTCATACCTTGATTCTGTTGTGTGTACCATTTTTTCATCATGAAATAGTTTAGAAAGTGAACCATCCAATAATCGTCGCAATATCAATTTGTAAAAAGTACACGAGTAGTGTTGCAAGGAGAAGAAAAGGGGCAAACGGTACTTCTGTTTTCATTGTCCATTGAGCATTTTTTGTGAGATGTTTGATGACAAGGATTATTACTGAAACAACTGCTCCAATCCAAAACGCGATCATTACGGCAACAATAGACTGTTTCAATCCGAGGAGTAATCCGATCGGAACCATAAGCTTGGCATCACCAAGTCCAATCGCACGGCCTTTTGAAAAATACCACAAGAGTGCAAATGGAATAGGTACAAGCACTGCTGCAAGAATATCACTGAGCATAATCGACTGACCAAAAAGAAGCATTGCAAATCGATACACAACAATCACGCCACTTAGTATATATATAAGTTTGTTTGGAATAATCTTGTGACGAATATCATAAACAGTAATTACAAGCATTACAGAAAATACCGCAGTCAAAAGAAGAAATATTCCAAGTGTAATAAACCATGGAGTAATCATAATCACTGGTAACATGAGTGATGCAAAAAACAAACATGCAAGCGCGGTGGCCAATTCTACGAGCGGATATTGTACAGAGATAGGACCTGCACATGAAGTGCACTTCCCTTTTTGAAACAAAAAACTAAACAGTGGTACGAGTTCATGTGCATGAAGTTGCTTACGACAATGCATGCAAAATGATCGTCCGCCGTATCCAACACCTGTTTGAAAACGATAAATAACTACATTAAGAAAACTTCCAATAAGTGCACCGAATATAAATGAGAAAAACAAGATACTAATTTGCATATGTAATAAGTATACCACACCAATACAAAACAAAAACCATCCGCCTAAACGAATGGTTTTTAATCTTCTCTGTCGACAAGAGGATTTTTAGGAACTAGTTACAAGCGTTAGCTGTGATTGCACCAGCAGCAGCACCTGCATTTTTTGCTGATGAACCAGTTGAATCAACACACCATGAACCACCTTGAGTGAGATCAGCAGCAACAGCCCAAGCTGTTGTAGTACTAGAACAGTTAATTCCATTACTATTACGTTTTGTTAAAGATGTCGTTAATTTAACAATACCTGCGTCTGCAAAAATACTACTTGCTGTTGCACCAGTCGGTGCTGCATCTGTAGCACAATTTGTACCAGCTGCTGTACCATAACTTCCAACTGAATCGTAAACAATCTCTGCTTGCGCACGAAGACTTGAGAGTTCACCCTTGATCGCAGCATCAGCACCTTTACCACGAGCACTGTTGAGCGATGCGAGCACAACAGATGCAAGGATTCCGATGATTGCAACAACAACCAAAAGTTCAATCAATGTAAAACCTGAATTTTTTTTCATACGTATGAATTAAACTTAATTATATTTCCGCTCATGAACGGAAATGTTTATTACTAATAACTTCTTTATTGTATCACAAAACACCTGTTGTACAGGTGTTTCTGTGGATATCTCTGTGTATAAATTTTACTCAATACCACTGGCGATATTGTAGATCGGCACAAGTACTGATGTGAGAAGTACGCCAACACCGAGACCGAGCAATACAATCATAATCGGTTCGATGAGTCCTACCATAGTATCAACAGCATCATCCACTTCTCGCTTGTAGAAATGAGCAAGTGTGCGAAGAATCTGCGCGAGTGAACCAGTTTCTTCACCGACACGAATCATTTGCACGAGAATAGATGGTACCTCAGGATGTGATTCAAAAGATTGTGAGAGTGATCTACCTTCCTTCACTGCTTCTGCGGCTTCTTTCATAATATTTTCATAAATACTATTACCAACCACAGATCCAGTGATTTCAATCGAACGCACAATTGCGATTCCTGATGTAAGCATAGTGTCCATGTTGTCAGAAATACGAGAGAGGTATAACTTGTGAAATAGGTCACCGACAACTGGCGTAGAGAGTTTTACTCGATCGAGAAATAATTTACCTTTTGGAGTGAGGGACATACGCCACACATAAAACAAAGCGATGATGAAAAAGATTGCAAAGAAAATACCGTACTGCACAGTAAAATTACTGACACCGATGACAATACGTGTGTAGAGTGGCACGGTCTGTGCTGATTCAAGAATAATCGCAGACAATTTCGGAATCACCACAACGAACATCAATATCATCACCGCAAAGAACGTGAAGATCACGAATGCAGGATAAATAAGCGCGTTCTTCGTCTTGGATGTCAGAGCGTATTGACGGTCGAGATAGTCAGCGAGATAGATGAAGGTTTGATTCAATTTACCAGATTCTTCACCCGCACGCACCATGTTGATATAAAAATCAGAGAACACATCACTGTGTTTACTAAGCGCACCAGAAATAGAATTACCTGCCTGCAAATCATCTACCACTTGGTTCAACTTGCGTTTCAATAGTGAATTTTCGGTATTACCTGCGAGAAGCGAGAATGCTTTGAGTGCGGACACTTGCGCCTCAAACAATGTTGAGATTTGTCGAGAAAGTACCACGACTTCTTTGACGGATACTTTTTCAAAAAGATTCTTTTTCAAAAAACCTTTTTCTTCTTCTATGGTCACAGAAACCACGATAAAACCTCTCCGCTGAAGTGCAGAAATAGCAGAGTCACGATTTGTTGCACTGATTGTTCCTTCTTTATGTTCACCTTTATCGGTGATTGCTTTGTAACTAAATGTCATATGATGTTAGTATAGCATGTTACATCATGCGTTCGAGTGACTTTGGATTAAATGAATAGAGAAATGCGTTTTCAATAGTGATTTCTCCGAGACGAACCAGTTCGAGCAATGAACGATTCATGTCAACCATCCCAGACTCAAAACCTGTCTCAATAACCACGTCTATCTCATGGGTTCGCTTTTCACGAATGAGGTTTGATACAGCATTGTTATTGATAAGCAACTCATATGCTGGCACAAGTCCACCACTAATTCGCGGAACAAGACGTTGTGAGAAAATCCCAAGCAAACTTGATGCAAGTTGTGTACGAATCTGATCTTGTTGTCCTGATGAGGCAAATGAATCAACGATACGGTCGATAGTTTGAGATGCATTATTCGTATGCAATGTTGAGAACACCAAGTGTCCTGTCTCTGCGGCAGTTACTGCTGTCGAGATTGTTTCTGCACTGCGCATCTCACCAATCAAAATCACGTTGATATCTTCACGGAAAATAGACTTGAGTGCATTATTGAAATCTTTGGTATCAATACCAACTTCACGCTGATCAATAATAGAACGATTTGCTTCGTAGATATGCTCGATCGGATCTTCAACCGTGACAATGCGTTCAGCGCGTTCGTTGTTGATCATATTAATCATCGCTGCGAGTGTAGTTGACTTCCCTTGTCCGACAGGACCAACCACAAGAAAGAATCCTTGCTTCTTGCGAGCAAATGTTTCAAGAATTGGTGGCAAGCGAAGTTCTTGCAAACTCTTTACGGTAGGAACAAGACGAATTGCAATAGCGATCTGACCTTTTTGGAAATATGCATTACAGCGAAAGCGATTCTTTTCTTGATAGGTATACGCAAAATCAACTTCTTGATCTTCCATAAAACGCTCAACTTTCTTCTCATCAAGCATTACTTTCAAAATACCCACCATGTCTTCCTTTGTCGGAATACGCGCCTTCATGAGAAAGATCAATTGACCAGACACACGCACTGACGGATAGCGTCCTGCTGAAATGTGAATATCAGATCCATTTTCATGGAGCACTGTATCGAATAATTCATGTATATATGCTTGATGATCCATATGTATTATAAAAATGTGTTAACGCGTTCAACAACTTCTGTCGGTGTCGAGTTCGCTTTGATAATGTATCCTATTGCACCATATTTATCACAGAGAGTGATATCTTCTGGTTCACCCTTGTTGGTAAGCATGATGACTTTTGCTTTTTTTAATCGATCTTCTTTTTGTATCTGTTTCAATGTTTCAAACCCATCCATCACCGGCATAGTCAAATCAAGCAGTATAATATCCGGAATTATTGTTTGAAGTTTTTCTAATGCATTTTTACCATTACTTGCAGTAGTTACTTCATACCCAGCAGTTTTGAAACGCATCGAATACATATCAAGAAAAAATGTATCATCATCTACTATCAGAATGTGTATTTTTTCTTTCATATATCTTAATTAAAATTATACACCTCATTGAAAGGAATGACACCTTCCATACTTTTCAAAATGGCGTCTTCTTTCATAGTAATCATACCTTTTGCTCGCGCAGCCTTGTAAATTTCTGGTTCTACGGGATTTTTCAAAATAATACTCTGCATTTCTTTATCCACAACGAACATTTCAAAAATCGCCTGACGCCCTTTGACACCAGAAGAACACTCCGCAGAAGGAACAGCTTCATGAACTTCTGATTTAAATGGAAGTTCTTTTTTGAATTCTTCAGGAAGATCAGTGAACTGCTTGTCGATAAACATCTTCGTACTTTCATCGACAGGTACTGCTTTTTTTGAACTTGGACAAATAACTCTCGAGAGACGTTGTGCCACAGAGAGAATCAGTGTCGGCGCGATAAGGTACGGATCGACTCCCATGTCTACCAAACGAGGAATTACACCAATAGCGTTGTTGGTGTGCAGAGTTGAAATCACCAAGTGTCCAGTAAGCGCAGCTTGAATCGCGAGTTCTGCAGTCTCTTTGTCGCGGATTTCTCCCACCATGATGATGTTCGGGTCTTGACGCAAAATAGAACGAAGACCTGATGCAAAGGTATAGCCAATTTCTGGCATGACCTGTGACTGGTTCATGTCTGGAATGTGATATTCGACTGGATCTTCTAGAGAAACAACGTTTGCTGTCTCACGGTCAAGTTCATTGATAAGTGAGTACAATGTAGTAGATTTACCTGAACCCGTCGGACCAGTAACAAGAATAAGTCCATACGGTCTTTTTATTGCATTACGAATCAAATCAAGATTTCTCTTTGACATATTGAGTTGTTCAAGAGAACGAACACCTTTTTCTGAATCAAGAATACGAATCACCACCTTTTCTCCGTAATACGTTGGAAGTGTCGACACACGGAAATCAATCTTGCGACCATCGATTTTTGCAGAAAAATTACCATCTTGTGGTTTGCGCTTTTCATCAAGACGTAATTTTGAAAGAATTTTCACACGAGCAATAACACCCGCATACACATTGAGTGGCAACACGAGACTGGTATGAAGTACACCGTCAACACGAAAACGGACCTTAACTTTGTCTCCCCCATTTTCAATGTGGATGTCAGACGCTTCACCCTCAATCGCATGACGAATAATCACGGCAACGATTTTGATAATCGGTGCTTCTTCCACGATACGCTCTTCTTCACCAGGAGCGAGTGATTGTTGAATATTTGCTTGTTCAATCGCAAGATCAGTGTCTTCTTGTGCCAATGATTCAGTGTTAAATTCTGACAACGCTTGATCTACTTCGGCAGTAAGTTGTCGATACGCAGTAACAGCTTGCTTAAAATCAGACGGAGAAACAATGAACAGCTTGAATGGAACATTTGATTTACCGGAAACAAACCGCAAAGCATCCATCGCAGCAATATTATCTGGATCAACAATACCAACTTCTAGTATGCCGTTTTGCAAACCAATCGGAACAAATTGGTAATGATCCACTGTGTCTTTTGGAATATATTTCAAAAGTTCTGGTGTGACGTGTGCAATATCTACAACTGTTGATGGAATATTAAAATATGCACTCTTGAGTGAAATGAGGTTCTTCTCAGACATGCCAAGTTCTATAAGCGCTTGATCAATATCGCCTCCAAATGCTTCATTTGCGCGACGTTTTACTTCAAGTATTTGCTTTTGCTCGATAATGCCACGTTGTGCAAGTTCATCTAAAAAAGTCATAGGTGTAACACGATATTATTGTGTATTGTTTTGATTAAGTAATTGATTCAACAAATTAGTTGTATTAACAGGTGCTTGTGTTTGAGTTATTGCTGTACCAGCGTTTGTAGCTGACAAAAGTCCCACAGAAATACTTGGGTCACTTCCAATAGGAGAAAAAGGATTCACACGACCTTCATTTCCAAGCGGAACAAGTGGACGAGTAAAATCTTGAAGACTCTTAAAAGCTGGATCAGTAAAAACTCCATCATTCAAAGACATTTTTCTGAGACTCAGTAATGATGAGAGAAATTCTTGACCTGTATCACTGATTGCACTTATATCAGTAGTTGCTGCAGGATTTGCTGTCTGTGTCACGCCATTTGAAGTACTGAGCAGAGAAGATGTTCCTGTTGCGCCTTGCTTTTGTACTACGAAGAAATAATATCCTCCTCCTAGTACCCCTACTATAACTAATATGATGAGTAATTTTTTAAGCATATATATTTACTTCTTAAGCCAATATGTTTTGACCTTAAATTCATATTTGTACATATCGCTCGACGCCTGAGATGTACCGACTGATTCTGTGGAACTAAAAGTGATCGAATTCACATCAACTACACGAAGACTTTTTTCCAAATCTTTCACAAAACTCACAAAATTACTGTATGACGCACGAGTTGTCACAAATTGCATTTCGAAAATACCATAATCTTTTTTGTTTGCGAGTTGCGCACTTGATTGGACAACCTGCGCACCATCTTCCTTTTTTTCACCAGTGACACTTGCGTCAAATTTGATATTTTGAATGTCCATACCGTATGTTTGAGCAATACGCTGAATATCAAGAATTAATTTTATGTTGTCTACGTTATCAGGAAGTATTTTGTTTAGTTTATCCAAATCTGTTTTGGAAAAAGTATTATATTTGTTGTTGAGTGTGTCACGAGTTTCTTTGAGCTGACGTGCGTTCGTAAGTGCTTCTTCATACGAAGCACTTTTTTCCATCAAAGATCGTGCTTCTTTGTATGTTTTGTCGGTAAACAAAAAGAATGTTCCTAATGCAACTCCGATTAATGTAACTGGGATAATAAGTCTAAACATATAATTATTGTGGCATACCGTTATTTTCTGGTAACGTCTCGACGGTATTCATATCAGTGGTTTGTTGTGAGATTGCAGGTGTGACTGACTGTGGAAGAGATGATTTCTGAACATTGATGCGATATGAGACAAATGATGGATCTACAGAAAATGTAAGATCAAATAACACATTGCCTTTTTCATCAAGGGCAAGGTTTGAAAAGATAATGTTCTTAAGATATTTGTTCTTTGCAAGAAGATCTGACTGAAGTGCAATAGACGTATAGTTGGTTGCTTGGCCAGAAAGTTTGACTACGACTTTTTCAGCACCTGCTTCAGGATTTAATGAGTACGAAAACTTAGTGTATCGAACTGATTTGAGTGTTGCCTCTTGTAATGCAGCAAAAATTGGTGATACAGAAATATGGTTTGAAAGAATTTCTTGTGATGCATTGAGTCGTCTTTCTACTTGTTGCAGATTGTTGATAAGTGTGGCCTCAAACTCAGATTTTGCAGCTGCGAGTGATTGTGCTTGAGTCAGTACTTTTTTTGTTGCGTATGTTTTGTATGCGTATGCACCACCAGCAGCAACAAGTGATGTAATAAAAACAACAACACCAATGATGTTGAAAATATTAGAACTCACACCGGACGTTTTTTGTTCGGTGACGAGTGGTTTCTTTGGAATAAACGATGTTTGAAATTGTTGCTCCATAATGTGTGAGAAGATCTACACTCTTAGTATATTACTGAAGCTTACGTAATGCAATCCCCAACGCAACACCAAACTCAGGTCCAGCACTTTCAAGTGCCTTAGAAAGAAATACTGGTGCTTCGATTTTTGCAAATGGATTACCAATCACGACATCGCAACTAAAATTTTTCTTTGCTTCTTCGACAAATCCTTTTAGAAGAACACCGCCACCAGTGAGTACGACCTTGCTAATGATTTTGTTTTGCTTACGCTCATAATCAAGGACAACACTATTTGCTTCCATAAAAATATAATCGAGTGATGCTTTCATAATCTCAGCAGCTTTTTGATCACCACCAATACCTGTAAGACCTTGTGAACGCTTGAGTTCTTCTGCTTTTTCAAATGGAATCGCGAGTGATGTCGCAAGTGAATTTGAAATATCGTGTGAACCACGATTCACTACGTGAAATGTTCGCACTACACCATGCTCAATGACAGAAAGCTTGGTCTTCGATGCCCCCATGTCGAAGATAAGCACTGGAGAAAGTTCATGTCCGAAGTTTGCACGAATACTACTAAATACTTCAATTTCAAATACTGGGTCTACAAGTTCTAGTGAAGTAACTAATTCTTTGTATCGAGTAAGCGTATCGTTGTGAATTGCGACTACTAACGCTTCTTTTTTGTGTGAAGTAGGAGTACTTGTTGTTTCATCAAGACCTTCTGGACCAGAAGTCTCACTATCACGTTCTGGAATCACCCACCAATCAAGTGTCACCTCTGCAATCGGCACAGGAATAAATTTACGTGCTTCTGTTTGAATCACACTATCATATTCTTTTTCAGACAGACGTTCTGGAATTTCTACGATAAAGATAAGACTCGCAGCAGATGGAATAGCAAATGCTGTTTCTTTTGTATTCACTCCTGATGCTTTCAAGAGCTCAGTAATAGCTGGGAGAAGCTTTTCATTATCAAGATTAGTCACCTTGCCTGCAGGAAGATCTGCGTATGGACCAAGTGCAATCGCACCATAGGTCTCAAGCACCGCACGTCCTTCGCGTTTCTTAATCTGCACAACTTTGATTGCTGAAGTACCAATATCAATACCGATAACACTATCGGATTTTGTTTGCATAACATTATTGAGCGCAGACGTGCTCACTTTTTGAAATGTTTCTTTGAGTTTTGCCATTATATCCATATGGAAATAGTATACCATAATGCGCTATACTTACTGTGTATAAATCATGAGTATTCGTACATTCATCGCAAATATACTCTTTCCTCTTCACTGCATCAGATGCAAAAAAGAAGGCACACACTTATGCCTCTCTTGTGCAATGTACTGCAAAAAACCACATGAGGCACCACATGCGTATATTCACGTGGCATTCTCATACAAAGACCCGTTTATCAGAAAACTTATACGGAAATTCAAATACAGCCACCTTGCAAGTATTGGTAAAACATTTGGCATGCTGCTCAAAGACTTATGTATCGAAGATTTCGCCTCATGGCATGAACTCTACCCACATATCCCACTCGCAATTATTCCTGTGCCAAGCTCAGGAACTCACACAAGAAGTCGCGGATACAACACAAGTGCACTCATTGCCAAGCACATGATGGACGGTGTGGATATTCCACATACTATATATATGTATGCAATAACCAAAAATCCTCTTATAGAAGCCCAATCAATGATCAATAACCGTAGTAAACGCTTGCAAAACATCAAAGGTGCCTTTATTCTTACCGATCCACAGGTAATAAAAGGCAAATATGTGGTTATTGTCGATGATGTGACCACTACCGGAGGGACAATCGATGAGATCAAAAAACTCTGTATGAAAGCCGGTGCCAAAAAAGTTTCAGCGTATGTTGTGGCTCATTAGAAATAAAACCGCTCTAAACATTTTGACTTCACTCTTGATTTTTGCTATAGTATAGCCATGATCAGTATGACTACTATGTCGTGGATACAAATTGTCCTATCAATTGTACTCATTACCACTATCCTCATCCAACGCGGAAGCTCTGGAGCAGGTAGTGCCTTTGGCGGAAGCGACAGCAATGCTCAAATATACCAGAAGCGTGGACTTGAAAAAGCGCTTTTCTACTTCACAATTGTGATTGCTATTTTGTTTGCACTTTCTGCGCTCGTCCGAATACTGATGTAATATTGGGTGTATTCTAGGTGTTTTTAATACCTGCCTAACAACCCTGTGATCTAAAGACGTTTTGTTTGTTGTGCATCATGCACTCACCTTCTTCTTTATGCAATTTTTTACACAGCTTATAAAAAGATTCCGTGCCCTAAAAACAGAATCAAGCACAGCCCTTCGTACATTTTCAAGTCGCGAATGGATGGTCTTTTCTTTTGCCAGTGTACTATTGATTATTAGTGCGATTGGTATGTTGTATAAACTCAACAAACTATTCGTGGTGACTGTTCCTATCTCAGGAGGAACACTCAAAGAAGGAATTGTCGGTACACCAAGATTCATCAATCCAATACTTGCAATATCTGACGCAGACAAAGATCTGACAGGATTGGTGTATTCAGGGCTGATGAAGCACGACAACACAGGACGTCTCGTGACTGACCTCGCAGAGTCATATACCATATCAAAGAATGGTCTGGTGTATACATTTATCATTCGCGAAGATGCGACATTTCACGACGGTGAACAAATTACCGCCGATGATGTTGTTTTTACTGTTACAAAAACAAAAGACCCTCTTCAAAAAAGCCCTAAGAAAATCAACTGGGAAGGAGTAGAAGTTCAAAAGGTGGACGACCGGACAGTAACTTTTTCATTAAAAAAACCATATGCGTCTTTTCTTGACAGTGTTACCCTCGGCATCCTTCCGATGCACATATGGAAAAATCTCAATCCTGAAGAATTCACATTCAGTGAACTGAACACTGACCCGATCGGTAGTGGTCCGTATGAAGTACGTAGTGTCAAAAAAGTATCCGGTATTGCACGTACCTATACACTGAAATCATTCAAAGGATATACTGGTGGTCAGCCGTATATTCGAACAATAGAGATTACCTCATTTGCAAACACCCAAACCATGGTGGATGCATTCAAATCAGGTGAACTTGATCACATCAGTGGTATAGACAGTACCACAGCAAAACAACTCGAAGAAAAAGATAGTTCGGTGCATATTCGCACAGCTGTCCTTCCTCGTGTATTTGGTATATTTTTTAACCAAAACGAAAATAGTATCTTTACTGACAAAGCAGTGATTGAAGCGTTTCAATTGGCAATCGACAAACAAGCGATTATCAATGAAGTGCTCAAAGGATATGGTGTGACATTAGAAAGTCCCATTCCGCCACAATTACTTGCTGACACTGATGAAACACTCAGTAGCGAAACACCTACTATTTCCAACACTTATTCACTAGAGCAAGCACGTCTTATTCTAGAAAAAAATGGCTGGACAAAAAATAGTGAGGGAGTATTTGAAAAAGTACAAAAAACAGGCACAGGCAAAACGCAAAAAACAGAAAAGAAACAGTTGGTATTCTCACTTGCAACAGGAGATGCACCAGAGTTAAAAGACTCAGCATTGTTGATAAAAAAATATCTGGAAATACTCGGCGCAAAAGTAACATTAGATGTATATGACCTCGCAACATTGAATCAATCAGTGATTCGTCCTCGGTCATATGATGCGCTCTTTTTCGGACAAATCATCAGTAATGAAGCAGACCTGTACGCATTCTGGCACTCATCACAGAGAAATGACCCTGGACTCAATATCGCAATGTATACCAATACAAAAGCAGATACACTCCTTGAGTCAGCACTCGCAACAACAGACAGTACCGAACGCACAAAAAAATATCTTCAATTCCAAACAATTGTAGAAAAAGATCTTCCTGCAATTTTTGTCTATGCACCACTATTTACCTACGCAACACGTGGACACATACAAGGAGTTGCCCTTGATCGCGTAACCAATGCAAGCGACCGATTTATCACTGTCTCATCATGGTACACCGAAACAGACAACATATGGAAAATTTTTACACAATAACACATTAGAAATAATTATTAATAACCTATTATTTATGAACACAAACAACAACCCACAACCATTCAACCGACGCACGACTGACGAAAACAAACCTCGTCCTCATACAACAAGAACACACACACCTCGTACACACGAGCATGGTACTTCGCCTGCGCGCAAACCAATGCAAGCAGCAAGTTTCCAATACACCAAACAACACAATCGATCCACTCGCCGCCCACCAGTAGCACAAAGTGAATCAAGCACTCGACCTGTGCCAGCAAAACCACGAGGTCAAGGACTTCCTCCTGTAGGAAACAATATTCGCATTATCCCACTCGGTGGAGTAGAAGAAATCGGCCGTAACTGTACTGCTATTGAGATCGGTAACGATATCATTGTCATTGATGCTGGTATGCAATTCAAAATAGACGATACCCCAGGTATCGACTACATGATCCCAAATACGACATATCTTGAAGAAAACAAAGACCGTGTCCGAGCAATGATCGTCACACACGGTCACCTTGATCACATTGGTGGTATTCCCCTTGTCATGAGTCGTATTGGTAACCCACCACTTTATTCTCGATATCTCTCTATCCTCTTGATGCAAAAACGTCAAGCAGAATTCCCGCATCTTCCTGCGCTCAATATGCAAACTGTTGAAAAAGACAGTGTGATTATGGCAGGTAATATTCGCGTTCGATTCTTCGGAGTGACTCACACGATTCCAGATTCTATGGGTGTGATTATTGAAACTCCACACGGTAGTATCGTAACTCCTGGTGACTACAAACTCGACCACATTGACGGCACCCCAACAGACTCTGAAGAAGATGCGTACGCATTTTTTGACAAAGAAAATGTACTGCTTCTTATGACCGACTCAACAAACGTCGACAATGAAGGATTCTCACTTCCTGAATTCAAAGTACATATTGGACTTGATAAACTCATTACACAAAGTACTGGACGTATTATTATTGCAGCGTTTGCATCGCACATTACTCGTCTTATTAAGATCGTAGAAATTGCAGAACGGCTGGGTAAAAAAGTAGTACTCGATGGACGTTCACTCAAAACAAACATGGAAGTCTGTGAACAAGCAGGTATTTTCAAACCGAAAAAAGGTACTCTGATTGAAATCGAAGAGGTAGAAAATTATCCTCCACACAAAGTGATTATTCTCATGACAGGTGCACAAGGCGAAGAATTCGCTGCGCTTAATCGTGCCGCAAACAAAACACACAAAAAATTTAGTCTTACCAAAGGTGATACTATTATTCTTTCAGCGTCAATTGTCCCTGGAAACGAACTTGCTGTTGCGCGACTTAAAGATAACTTGGCACGACAAGGAGTAAAAATTGTCAGTTACAGAACAAGTGAAGAAACAATTCACGCGACAGGACACGGCAACCAAGAAGATATCAAATGGCTTCACCGAAAAACACATCCAAAATTCTTTATCCCGATTCACGGTAGTCACTACATGCTCACTCTTCACAAAGAACTTGCACTGGGGCTTGGTATGTCAGAAGAAAACATTATTGTCCCAGACAATGGTTCAGTAATCGAAATACAAGATGAAGGTAAGAAAATGGTTTTGTTGAAAGAAAAAGTTCCTTCAGGAGCAATGATGGTAGATGGATTTTCTGTGAGTGACCTCCAAGATGTTGTCCTTCGTGATCGTCAAATGCTTGCATCAGATGGTGTATTTGTTGCATTCATTCTTCTTGATGGCAAAACAGGTAAATTAAAAAAGTCTCCAGACCTGATCTCTCGTGGATTCGTCTACTTGAAAGAAAACCAGGAACTCCTTCGTCAAACACGTATCATTATCAAAAAAATTGTTGAAGATGAGACAGCACGCAGTAACAATCCTGCAAACTACGACAATGTCAAAAATGTTTTAGGTGAACAAGTATCAAAATACCTCTATCAAAAAACAGCAAAACGTCCACTCGTCATTCCAGTTATCTTGAGTGTATAATAGTACAATGAACAAACAGTATCTCACTCGTGTATATATCCTTGGATTCTTGTTTTCATTTCATCTTGCATTAACTGCATATGTGAATTCAACATTTCTCAGTACACTTATTTCTGAAAAATATATCGGACTGATGTATGCAGCGAGTTCACTTATCACACTCGTGGTACTATCATCACTTTCATCAATTCTGGCAAAAATTGGCAACAAAAAAACAACGATTGTTTTTCTTGTGGGAAATATACTTTCAATAGCAGCGTTTCTCTTTGCAAACGATCTTCGGATACTCACGGCGGCATTTGTTATATTCCTGACAACAAATACCCTTGTGTTTTACTGCTTTGATATTTTTATTGAGCACTGGAGTGTAAAAGGTTCGATCGGACGAGCACGAGGACTGTATCTCACCACCATCAATCTTGCATGGGTACTTTCACCAATATTGACTGGAAGTATCATTCAAGCACATGGATACAAGGGCATGTACCTCCTTGCAGGAATTCTCGGTGTCAGTGTCCTCATACTGCTTCCGTTTTTTGTAAACCATTTCAAAGATCCCGCATATGTAAAAATTTCTCTTAGAAAAGCATGGGCTCGATTGAAACAGAGTCCGAATATTATGCGAATTGTATTCTTGAACTTTCTGTTACAATTTTTCTTTGCATTGATGATAGTCTACACACCAATCTACTTACATGACTATATGCATTTTGACTGGAAACATATTGGGATTATCTTTACCATCATGCTTTCACCGTTTGTTCTTCTTGGGTTCCCTCTTGGAAAAATTGCAGACAAAACTGGTCGCGAAAAAAGTTTTCTTATTGCTGGATTTTTGATTACAGCGATTACTACATACTATGTTGGTGTACTTTCTTCTACAAGTATTATTCTCTGGGCAATACTACTTTTTCTCACGAGAGTTGGTGCAGCAACCATAGAAACAATGTCAGAAATATACTTTTTCAAACATGTGTCCGAAAAAGACACAGACATGCTGAGTATCTTCCGTGACATGACACCTGTTGCATTTCTCATAGCCCCACTTGTCGGCAGTGCTGTCATTGCAACAGGTTCGTATTCTGTGCTTTTTATTGGATTAAGTATTCTTATGGGTATTGGTGCATATGCATCATATACACTCAAACAATAATATGAAAAAAAGTACCCGCATCAATCTCTATCTCAAAGAACATAACATCACCACTCGTCGCGGAGCTGATGAACTTATTCAAAAGGGTCTCGTAAAAATTAATGGTGTGAAAGCACGACTTGGTGACCAAGTGTTCCCTTCTGATGTAGTTACCGTAGATAATCGAGTGCTTGAAAAAGTACAAGAGTACGTCTATTTTGCATACAATAAACCTCGAGGCGTGAGCACTACCGCATCCACACCGGGAGAAAAAGACATTCTTGGAACGACAACATTTCCTACAGCAGTCTTCCCTGTCGGCAGACTTGATAAAGCAAGTCATGGATTGATCATCATGACCAATGATGGACGAGTCACTGATAGACTACTGAACCCGAAAGGAATTCACGAAAAAGAATACATTGTAGAAACAGACAAATCAATCAAAGGTGTCGATCTCGTAAAAATGGAAAAAGGAATTCGTATTGAACGTGAAAAAACACTTCCTTGTGTTGCTACTAAGATCAATCAAACAACAATGTCGATCATTATAACCGAAGGTAAAAAGCACCAAGTCCGTCGCATGTGTGCAGCATTTGGATACCAAGTTGAAGACTTGGAACGTATCCGTATTGCAAATATTACTCTTGCCGGACTCAAACCAGGAATGTTTCGATCATTTACAGAAAAAGAAAAAACGATCTTCATGCAAGCGCTTGGATTATAATAAAAAAATCCGCACGAAGCGGATTTTTACCTATTACAATGCAATAGGTTTCTGTGTTTTTTTAATCACTGCACTGTTTAATAATGCGAGAATAAAAGTTGGTCTTTTTTCTTGTAAAAATAGTTCGAGTGATTTTTGTATTACCCTAAAATCATCTTCCTCGCCTCTTGTTATCTGAGAAACAAACGGTTCAACATTTTTAGCATGCTCCCTGTTTTTATAGACAACATGAGAACCCAAGACGGTTATCGGCATATCATGATGCAAGGCTAACATGCGAGGATGTTCAGAAATAATCGCATGTGTTCCACGAGCATCAATAGGTAAAATTCCTATACCATACAAATCTTCAAAAGATTTTTGCAAGGATTTCGGTTCTATACCAAACGGAACCTCAACAAGAGCAATTGCCGCTGCATCATACGCACCATGAGACTCCGATGCAAATGTGATTATTTTTCTATTCTCAAAATCTTTTCGTGACTTCGAAATATGTTTTTCTTTTATTTCTTCAATAAAAGCTTTTGCGTCATGTTCATCTTTTTTTCGAAAGGTTTTAATGAGTGCAATAATTTCTGGTTTTTCTGGTTGTATTTTTTCCAATGTGCAGTTGTTTAATTTCTTTTTATATTATACAAAATAAATTAAAACTGTCAATAAATACGAACATGCTTTCTTTCTTCCACCAAAATCCCCTCTTTTTTTAGATCACCCAAGGCGCGTTCTGTTCTTTCTATTTCAAAAGGTAATTGTGTGTATAATTTTACCAAAGACATGCGTGGATTTTTTGTAAGTATTTTTAGGATAGCCCCGCGTACTTCACGTAAAGAACCTTTGAATGCCTTTTGTTTAGCGTATGACCCACTCTTACGATGTGTTTTAACTCCTTGTGATTTTAAATATGCACCATAATCCATCAGTGCCCAATACCACTCACGTGGATTTTGTATATCACAGGTTTTTTGTATCACAGAAAGCAATTCTTGATCAGAAACTTTTTCTTCTCTGTCGGCGAAGAAATGATGAATATAGACCGTTCGAATATTGGTCTCAATACACACAGACGGTGTATTCCACGCAAAAGACATAATAGCCCCAGCCGTATATGACCCTATCCCCGGAAGTGTCTGGAGTGTTTCCATACTCCGTGGAATCTTTTTTCCATATTCATACACAATCTTTTCAGCAGCACGTTTGAGAAACAGTGCGCGTCTATTATATCCAAGACCAGACCAGAGAGACAGCACATCTGCATTAGAAGCTGTTGCGAGTTTTACAATAGTAGGAAATCTTTTTAAAAATGCCTGATATTTAGGTATCACACGATCCACTTGTGTTTGTTGTAGCATATACTCAGAGACAAGTATCTTGTATGCGGAAAGTTCAGTACCATCAGTAAGTCGCCACGGCAATACTCTGCCGTGTTTTTTATAATATTCCCAAACGGTTTTTTGAAATTGCTTCGGCGTCATCGAGGATATCGTATCATATTTTACCCTCTTTGATGAGTACGAGTTTCTGATCGCGCGTTAGCTTTTTCAGGACTGCTTCTCTTTTGAGTGCCTCTCCTTTTGTAGGAACCTCTTCTGTATAGACAAGGTGTACTGGTCTGCGAGAACGAGTGTACTTTGCTGCTCGTGCGCTCGTATTATGATCAAGTACACGCTTTGGTACATCATTGGTCGTTCCAGTATATATTGTCTCGTCACTACACAAAAGCATATAGATGAAATACATACAAAAAGGATAGCATATTGCTATCCTTTTTGTATGAGATATGTATTAGAGATTATTTAACAGTTTCTGAAAGTTTTATCATTTTAGCGACTGTTGCATTTTCAGCATTTTTCTCTCCAACAACTGAAATGTATTGACCTGCTTTTAGTCCAGAAAGTCCGACTTCACCAACACCTGAAAGAATTACTGTATCAGCCTGTGAGAGAATAGTTTGTTCCTCTGATGCATTGTTGCTAATAGTGATTGTATTCCCTACTACTTTTGTAATAACACCAAATGCACGGGTATACTGCATGGCACCTTTTTTACCCATCATTCCTCCACGCATCATATCTCGATCTTGAGACATGATACCAGTATGCATACTAGTACAACCACCACATTTATGAGAATATCCGCCACGCATCATTCCCTTGAATTCACCCATTTTTACGCCAACGCAAAATACAATTGCGAGAATGATAAAACGAATAAGCCACTTAACAATACGACCTCTTCCTGTATGACAACCACCTTTACACCCTACCCAGCCCATACCACATGTACATGTTTGATTTTTGTTTTCTGATTCCATATATATTTGAAATTACTGATAATACGCAATCTGCGTTAACAGAGCTATTATAGCATATTAAATTTATACAAGCTTTTTTGGTGAAAGTGTATTAAATTCTTCTATACTATAAATACCTATCCCTGAATGAATATTTTCACTTTCAGTACTTTGAGTGAAAATTGTAACGTGAGGAAAAGGAACAGTAAAAGAACACTCAAACAATGACTCGAGTTCCCCGTAGAATGGTTTTAAGTCTGGAAGATCAACAAGAGCAATAATTGATTGTCGAACTTCTCCAGAACCATAAGTCTTAGTAAGATAAAAATTTTCAGGTAAAATCGTATACTGCCATGTAAACGAGTTTGCGATAATCTGTATTTTTTTACTAACATCCCTTATTTCTTCTTCGTTTTTCTGAGAAAAGATTTCTTGAATCTTTTTCCCTATCGCATACCCAATGATTGTAATATGGAATTCAGTCTTAGGAATAAGCTGATAGTGTATTGCGTACTTTTTAATGTTCTGCATACTTTCTGTTGAAACAGTAGCATGCAAAAGAAGGGTCATTTTTTCTTGATTATATATTAGTTTTTGATCTATCTGCATATATGAAATATACCACGAATATATGGTATAGTAGAGCCATGAAAAAACTTATATTTTTTGACCTTGATGGAACACTGACCGAGAAAAATACTTGGTACGATTTTAATCTATATTTCGGAATGTCAGAATCAGAAGACAAAACTTTGTTTGATTGGTATGTTCGTGGAATTATTACGTACGAAGAATGGGATCATATCATCGTAAACGTACTAAAAGAAAAAGGATTGTGTACTGAAACAAAAGTACAAGAATTTGTACAAACACTTTCTCCTCGCCCAGAATCATTGGATTTGATTAAAAAATGTAAAGAATTAGGATATACCACAATCATCCTTTCTGGAACAATGTATCAACTTGCTGAACATTTCAAATCACTTCTTGGTACTGATCTTGTATACACAACTTCTCGTATTATTTTTGATACTGATGGAAAACTAGAACGTATTGATAATGACAAAGATGAAGCACCTGCAAAACTTCGCATATTTGAAAAAGTTTGTGCGGAATATGGTGTTGATCCTGAAGAAACTCTGTGTGTCGGTGATAGTGGTAATGATGTAGATATGTTTAAAAAATCTAAAAAAGCTATTCTTCTTGGTCAATATGAAAAACTTAAACCACACGCGTGGAAACAAATTGATTCTTTAGACGAAGTAATTACTTTCCTCTAAGTTGCATATAAAAAATCCTCAAGCGATCAAGCTTGAGGATTTTGGTAAATCAGAAAAAAATCTTGTTACACCAATGCTTTATCAAACATCAGAATATTTTCCCTGGCAGGACCTGTTCCAATACCCGCAATTTGAATATCTGGAAAATTTTTTCTTATTGTATCAAGAAAAACTTCTAAACCTTTCGGAATAGCAGAACGATCACTTGGATCAAATTTCCAACCCGGCATTTTTTCATACACAACGGATTCGATATGTTCCAAGCTCATTGGCACTTCTGTAACAGTTTGACCATTTTTCAAAACGTACCCAACCGCAATTTGTATTTCATCAACCGGACATATGTCAGTTTTAGTGACATATATTTTATTCGGATGTGTCATTTTAATTGCATGTTGCATCATAGGAAAATCTGGCCACGCACAAGTACGAGGACGTCCTGTTGTTGATCCAAATTCGTTTCCTGCCTTTCGAAATACTTCATTATCTTCAGGTAGCATTGTTGAAGGAGGATTAACTCCCCCAACACGTGTACCATACCATTTTGTCACTGCAATAACGTCACGAACTGCATGGATTGGTAATCCAGCATACCCGAGAAGCATTTGTGGTGTCGTGTGTGAAGATGTATTGTACGGGTAACATCCGTGTCGAGTATCAAGCAATGCAGCCTGAGCACCTTCAATCAGAATATTTTTACCACTTGAAAGCAATTGATTTGCCAACTTTACAGTGTCAACAATACTGATTTTTTGAATTAATACTTCAAGTTGTTGCATCCATTTCCCTTCTGTGTTTTTAAGCTCAGTTGTCGATATATCTGGATATAACTTTTCCAATATCTCTATTTGAGTATTTCTATACTCATTATATTTAACAACCATTGCTCTTGCAGAAAGACCAGCAAAATCACCTATTCGTAGCCCTATATGCAAAGCATCGTCAGCATATGTAAATGATATGCCTTTTTTGGTTGAACCGAGTTTGCCGGCAAGCTCTTCTCTGTAACAATCTTTCAACACCTGTATTGGTGTTATTATTGTTGCTTGATGAGAAACATATAACTGTTTACGAAGATTAGGATTTACTTTTTCCAAATCACCAAGTTCTTCCAAAAAACTCACGGGATTAATTGCCATTCCACTGCCACAAATAAGCATCTTGTCTTCATGAGCAAATCCACATGGTATATGGTGTGCAACATATGTCTTACCTTCTATTTCTACACTATGCCCAGCATTAGGACCAGCATTAGGACGTAAGACAGCATTATAATCAGGAGTAAGAGTATCTACAATCTTACCTTTTCCTTCGTCACCCCACAGGAGTCCAAAGAGGATGTCAGTGTATCCGGTATTTTTATTTTGCTTCATTTTTTCTATTTTTAAAAGTGTATTTTCTGGGGCTTATTGTATATTTTTTTCACAATATGTCAATAAAAAATACCCTACATTTTGTAGGGTATTTTTTATTATTTACTTCTTCTTTGTTGCTACTTTTTTCTTTGCAACAACCTTCTTTTCTGCTTTTTTAGGAGCTACTTTTGAAACAGTCTTTTGAGCAGGAGTTTTTTGTACTGCTTTTTTGACCATTGATCCGAGAGATGCTGTTTTTTTCACTTCAGTAAATGTATCTTCTTTTACCATTTCTTTCTTTGCAACAGAAACAGGATTTGTTTTTATTATTTCTAATACACTATCGAGTTTTTTGTGTAGTGCATCGATTTGCATTTTGAGATCATCGATTCGACGATCTGGTCGAGATTCTGACTTTTCAGCACTGAATGTGTTGTGAGAAACGACAACATCACGTCGAGAATCAAAACGTCTTTCACCACCTTGAGGTTGGTTGCCACCACGCTTATCGCCAAAACAGTTACTACAGAGTACCGGCTTGTCACCACTTGGGCGAAACGGTACCTCACATCCTTTTCCACAATCAGTACATGTTGCTTTGTGCATCATTGGTGGACGATCATTACTTCTATCAAATTTCTTGAATCCTGGCTTTCCACCAAAACTTGGACGACCTCCGTCTCTACGATTAAATCCCCCATCAAACTTTTTAAAATCTTTCATGGGAACAGTATACCTTTTTATGAAATAAAAAGCAAAGGTGGTCAAGAGTCAGACCCTGCGACAAATCCTGTCGTCCAACACAACTGCAATGAATACCCTCCTGAAGGTCTCGTCACATGTAACAAATCTCCTGTAACAAAAAGATTATCACACAACTTAGATTGCATCGTTTTCATATCTATTTCTTCAAGAATAATCCCGCCATCAGCAATTACCGCCTTATCGAAACCAAGCAGTTCTGTAATATGCACAGGGAGTGCTTTTACTGTATCAATGAGCATTCTTCGTTCTTCTTTTGTAATACTGTGTACCTTTTTATCAAAATCAAGATGCGGCAAAAGTGCAACGATTCCCAGCACCATACCAAGAGGCAGTATATCTTTTAAAGTATTTTTCAGTGTTTTATTTTTATGTAATTCAAAATGCGTAACAATATCTGTATCGAGTGTTCCGATATCCTTATCTGGATAGATATCAATCATTGCAGTCACCTGCCCTGATTGCAACAAATCCCACACAGCACCAGATAGATTTAAAATGAGTGGACCAGAAAGTCCAAAGTGGGTAAACAGCAATCCTCCTCGTTTGTGAAATTGTTTCTTTCCTTCAAGGAAAAAAGTTATCTTCATATCAGCAAGTGATACACCTGAAAGCATGTGGCTCCATGAATCACTTGTCCCAAGAGGAACAATAGTTGGTGTTGGTTCTTTCACTGTGTGACCAAGTGTTCGCAACCATGAAAAACCGTCACCAGTAGATCCTGTTTCTGGATGAGATACACCACCTGTTGCGATAATATATTTTTTTGCTGTATATGTTCGAGTGCTTGTTTGTATTCCTGTGATGGTATTTTTCTCAGAAAGAATTTTTTTCACCGTAACACCTGTCTCTATAGTGACGTTATTTTTCTTCATGTATTCATGCAACACGCGGACAACATCACTTGCCTTTTCTGTTTGAGGAAATACTCGATCGTGCGCTTGTGTGACAAGTGGCAATCCCAGTGAGGTAAAAAAAGTAAATGTATCTTCTACACCAAACTGTGAAAATGGAGAAAAGAGAAAATCTTTTGCCTGACCATATCGTTCGAGTAATACATGGATATCATATGTTGCATTGGTGATATTACAACGACCACCACCAGAAATACTCAATTTATGCCCAAGCATGGTGTTTTTCTCCAAAAGAAGCACTCGTTTACCGAGAGATCCTGCTCGACCAGCCGCTGTCATACCAGACGCGCCTCCGCCGATCACAATCACATCATATTCTTGAGTACTCATATTCATGTATATACTCTAGCATTTTACTGCATTCTTTACACACCCCCATATTACTTCTTTCTAAAAAAGTATTTTGTACCCTCAACAAGAAGAACATTCGCCACGAGCCATACCGCAATGAACCAAAACCACACGAGTGGAATAGTGTTGAGATCGAACAATGATCTCAACTGAGGAATACTCATAGTTGCGACAAGGAAAACGATAGCGACCAAGATTCCTTGGTTTAATTTTTTATTTGAAAAAATAGGATAAGAAAAAAGTGGTTTATTCAAACTTCTAAAAGAATATGAGATAACGAGAATATATGATGCAAAACATACAAAGAAAATAGATCGAGCAGTCTGCACATCAACACCGAACTTAATCAATCCATAATACGTAAAGAACAAGAGCAATGAAGACATCACCCCGATACCAAACGTCAATATATTTACTTCTCGAGTAAAGATAGATTTAAGTGTGCGGTGTTTGTACATTTGATGATCAAAGTCATCATCGTATGCAAAAGCGAGCGCTGGTAGACTTCCCGTAAATAAATTCACCCAGATAATCTGTAGTGCCGTAAGTGGCATAGCAATGCCGACAATCAGACTTCCTCCGACCACAAACACTTCATCCAGAGAATTCGACATCAGGTATACAAATGTTTTTCTTATATTCACCAAGATTCTTCTTCCTTCTTGTATTGCCATACTGATAACTTCAAAATTATCATCAAGAAGCACCAGTCCCGCAACACTCTTTGCAACGTCACTTCCCGAACCAAGAGCAACACCAATATCCATTGCTTTGAGTGCAGGCGCATCATTGACCCCGTCACCAGTCATCGCAACAACCTCTCCAAGTTCTCTGTAGAGTAATCCGATACGCAACTTATCTTCTGGTGTCACACGAGCAAATATTTTTTTATGTGGAATAAGAGCAAGTAATTCTGTATCTGTGAGAGACTGTATGTCATGCCCAGTAATTACCTGATCTTCAGTTATCTCCCAACCAATTTCACGACCAACGGCAATCGCAGTTCCCTTCAAATCACCAGTGATCATGACCACACGAACTCCAAGTGATTCAATCTTTTTAATTGCATCAGGAACATTTGCTCGTACAGGATCATGAAATGCGAGTATTCCCTTAAATGCAATATCTTTGATATCTGACACCGACGGTGTATCAGATACTGATTTTGCGGTACCTATGGCTATTAATCGCTTCCCTTCATTACTTGCTTCAGTAATCCATGTTTCTAATCGTAAAAATGTATCTTTATCCATATGAGCACGAGCAAGCAATATATCTGGAGCACCAACAACAACGAGATGATTCTTTTGTCTTGATACAGAAAACTTATGCGTCGAACTAAAAGGAATAACAAGTGAAGTGTTGTTATGTTGTATTCCAGTAATATCAATTCCTTTTTCTCGTGCTGTTTTTACAATATGTACTTCAAACGGTTTACCTTTGAATGTCCATTCAGATATAGGATCATGAGGATTTTCAATCAACACATCTACGTTATGGAGTGCGAGTGTCAGAATCGCACTATCATCTGACGTATACTGATTTCCATTTTCTGTGTCTTCATTCAATTCTTTGACCGTATAGACACCAACCAATTTCATATTTGCCTCAGTGAGTGTACCTGTTTTATCAGTCATAATAAGACTGGTTGAACCGAGCGTTTCAGCCGCAATCAATGTCCGGGTGACACCTTGTTTCTTTGCTATTCGTTCTGCACCAATAGACAAAATAACCGTTAGAGCAATCGGTAATGCCTCAGGAACAGCACCTACCGCAACCGCAACAGACAGAATAAGCATATCGAACAATGGTTCTCCTCTATAAATACCGAGAATGAAAATCCCCACAACAATAACGAGCACTATTGCAAAAATAATCCAAGAGATTTTTTCTAGTCCTTTTTGTATTGGTGTTTTTGCTTGTTTTGTACCAGAAACCAATCCTGCAATTTTACCAATCTCAGTATTAATACCTGTTGCGACAACGACAGCTGTGGCAAATCCATCCACGACAAGCGTCCCCGCATGAAGCATGTTTGTACGTTCAGCAACAGTTGCAGATACCGACACAGTAGTTACGTTCTTTTGTATTGGTTTTGATTCACCGGTAAGAATTGCTTCATCAACATAGATATTGTTCGTACTCAAAATTCTCGCATCCGCAGGAACACGACTACCATACGAAACTTTTATAATATCACCAGGGAATAATTCTTCTGAATCTACTTCGTGCTCAACACCATCACGAATAACCCGAGCGCGGTCTTTTATAAATCCACTCAATTTCTCGAGGGTGTTTTCTGCGTGGTATTCTCGAAAAAATCCCAATCCTGCATTGACCAACACCGCAGTCATTACCACGATGACCTCTATCCACTCTTTGAGTAAAAATGTGACCACTGCAGCACCAAGAAGAATGAAGATGAGCGGACTTGCTAATTGCTTAAAGAAAATAGCTACACCACTTTTTTTAGCATATTTTTGTAGAACATTCGTACCGTAAAGAGACCTTCTTTGTTCTATGTCTTTTTCAGATAACCCGTGTGATTGTGTTGTAAGTGCTGTGAAAATATCTTCCACTTTTACAGACCAAGGTTTTTGTTGTAATGGTTCCATTACAGAGTTATACGATAGGTTCTTCTTCTCCTTTAATAGAGTGAGTAAGCGTCATCGGCTTGAGTCGTGCAAAAAGGACCAATCCAAGTGAAAGGAGTGCGACATTTTTAATAATGTATTGACCAATAAGGTTTGGAAGGAGAAAACCATCCCACACCGCATGAGGAATCATGAAGAGAGGCATCACTGTCGTGAATAAATGGAACAATAAAATAGCAAATGTAATACGCTCAAGTTTTGGCAATAAAATCATTGCACCAAGCACTACTTCAAACACACCAAAATATCGAACGAATGTATCTGGGTCAATAAAACCAAGAAATGTTGATTGTAACAAACTTGTCACAAGAGGTCCCGCAGGACTGATGAGAAATACTTTCAATAAACCAAACCATACAAAAATAATAAATAACGAAATACGGGCAATTTGATCTGAGTGTTTTCGTAAAAAATAAATAACTTTTTGATCGAACTGTTCTATTGATTGTCTCATATATATAGTATATCAACGTCTCCGAGGTTTTGGAAGTGATTGTATATACAGATCTTCAACTTTTGCACGTGCCCATGGTGTACGACGGAGAAATTTCAAACTTGATGCAATACTTGGATCACTCACAAAACAATTAATCTTAATACGAGTACCAAGTTCTTCCCATCCATACATATCAACAAGCACTGTCAGTATCGATTCGAGTGTTTTCCCTTGTAATGGGTTGTTTGGATGATTACTCATGTGTTTTTCTTGAAAAAAATTTAAAAATTATCATTGTCATAAATGTATTCGTCGTAATCATAACAATAGAATGAAGTGTCGTTGCGATATTATACGCTTGTAATGAGAACAACATGAGGATATGTCGAAATACATTCATTGAGTACAGTACAGGTGTTTCTGTTTCAGGGCGAGCCCATGTCTTACGCATCGTAGGAATAAATGCAACAAGATCAATACCGACTGCAATGATTACTGACACAGTAGGGTCTTTTGTCAGTATCCACGGAATAATACCGAGTAATGCAATGATAAAAAATACGGTATCTATTTTACGGATATTTTTGAATCCATACTTGAGTGAAAAGAAAAAGATGATGATCGTGAACACTTCAGACGCAGCGGTCGGAATTGCTCCGACACCTGCACCTTTTGCGAGTTGTCCAAAAAAGATAATACATGATACGAGTGACCACACGAGCCATGTGTATGGATGTGGTTGTACTCTCCCCTTCATGATATCTCGGAGATATGGAACATTGCCGACAATAGCAAGGAGCGCAGCAATGATCGCAATGGTGATTTTCATATATCTATCCTACCATACCTAGCGAATACCTTCTTCTTTTGCCTTTCTCATAATCGCATCACCTATCTGCCCCCAATCAAAATAGGTTTTATAGTCATCAATTTTAATAACTTTAATTTCTGTGATTCCCCCTGCTGGGTCTTCGATAAATTCTCCGAGTGGTTCTACATGAGCAACTACGCGCAATTGATATATTGGTTCTTTTCCTTCAATGAGAACTTTCTGATATCCGATTGGTTTGAAATCAATGACCTTCATGTTTGATTCCTCTTGTATTTCACGAACAAACGTTTCTTCATATGTTTCCCCTTCTTCTATTGAACCCCCGATAAGTCCCCATGCATTTTTCTTACCACCAAAACCAATGACGATTTTACCTGGCTCAACAAAACACACTCCATATATTTGCTTACATCGATCTTGTGGGAGCATATCAAAATCATCACATTCATAATACTCAAATGTATGTTTTACTCCTTGTGGACTTGTCCAGAACTCTGTAATCATACTTTATCTATTCAAAAAGGTTACGCTCAATTGCAACACTGTAGCAAATGATACCCAGAGAAGATACGGAATCTGTATATACGTAATCCATCTCATGTGTGGATATATTGCAATCATTACCCACACAAGAGTTATGAGCACAAGAAGAATATCAATCGCTGCGAGAAGATTATTTCGAAGTCCGAACTGAAGCGGAGTGAATGCGAAATTGAATATAAGATTTAAGACAAAGGGCAATACCACAATCCATGGAAGTTGTTTTTGTGAAGCCATCAAAAAGACCTTTCCGAAAGATATCGCGATAAGGATATACAATACACTCCACACTGGCCCAAAAAGATAACTTGGTGGTGCCCATGTTGGCTTGATCAGTTGTGAGTACCAGTTGTATGTGTTCATAATGATTAGGTACTGTTAATTATAAAGGTGTTGAGAGAAGTATATTCGTTACAGGCATGAGAAGTACAATAATCGCAGGCATTGTTCTGATATACGGATCTCTTACTTTTATGTGCATTGCAATAGCTCCAACCATAAGCATTGCTAAAACTAGTGAAGCTGGGTAGACCAAAAACGGAAACCAGAATCCGGCGATCAACAACACAGCGATCAATATTTTTGTTGCACCAACTACATACATAAACCACACAGGCAACCCATATG
>CAZJJM010000003.1:0-37351 GCA_964546355.1 uncultured Candidatus Saccharibacteria bacterium
CAAAACAACACGAACCGCGCAAATACAAATCAATCATCTCTCGACAAAAAGGTGATGGTCACACACCAGAACTATTTCTCTCAGAAACTAAAACGATTCAAGCGCCGACTATTGCACGTGTATGGAAAGCATACGATGCACTCCTTGCAAAAAATCACATGCTTGATTTTGATGACCTCCTCGCAAAAGCACTGAGGCTCGTTGAACTACATCCAGACATTAGAAAAAAATATCAAGAACGATTCCAATATATTCATATTGATGAATATCAAGACACCAATGAACTCCAGTACAAACTCTCACAATTACTCGTTGGAGAAAAAAGAAATATTTGCGTTGTTGGAGATAGTGATCAAAACATCTACAGTTGGCGTGGTGCGAATATCAAAAATATTCTCCATTTTGAAAAAGATTATCCTGGTGCAAAAGTTATTCTCCTTGAACAAAACTATCGCTCAAGCGCAAACATCATCGAAGCAGCCAATGCAGTTATTGTAAAAAATAGCATGCGTGTAGTAAAAGATCTGTTTACACACAGTGACGCAGGCGCACCGATCACACTCTGTGAAGCCTATGATGAAGTTGCCGAAGCAGAATATATTGCATCACAGATCAATATACTATTAGAAAGTGGTGTGACACCAGATGAAATTGCGATTCTCTATCGTGCCAACTTCCAATCACGTGTCATCGAAGATGCACTCCTTCGTGCGCATGTTCCTTATCAAGTTCTCGGTACAAAATTCTTTGAACGAAAAGAAGTGAAAGATGTTCTCGCATACTTGCGTGCATCACTCAACCCTGCGAGTTTCCCAGATATCAGACGCATCATCAATGTACCTGCACGAGGTATCGGCAAAGTAACTATTGAAAAAATTCTTGATGAAAAAATTTCTGAACTCACTTCTGCGATGCAAAAAAAGGTACAAGATTTTTACACACTTCTTGAACGCATCAATGAAGTTGCCATGACAAAAGAACCGTCAGAAGTAGTGACGTTCATCATCAAGGCGAGTGGACTTGAAGATACATTGAAAGGTGGTACGGAAGAAGACCTTGAGCGATTAGAAAATATTCGAGAACTGGTGACCGTCGCTACTTCATACGACAACCGAGATGAAGACGGTATGCGTGACGGCGCATCAGAAGGACTACTCGCACTCATGACCGACGCATCACTTGCAAGTGATCAAGACACACTCATGGAATCATCTCAGGGCGTACGCATGATGACTGTACACGCATCAAAAGGTCTCGAGTTTGAATACGTCTTCATCACAGGACTTGAACAAGATCTCTTCCCACACAAAAGAGACCACAGTCAAACAAAAGAACAAAAAGAAGAGGAGCGACGATTGTGCTATGTCGCACTGACCCGTGCAAAGAAAAAATTATTCTTATCATACGCAACCATGCGCACTATTTATGGTATGAGACAGATCAATGCGCCATCTGAATTCACGTATGATATTCCAGAACATATCCTCGAAAGAGAATCGACAGGTTCACGATATGGAAGCGGGGGAGGTAAGGTCATTTATCTTGATTAATGCATCCTGTGTTTAATTTTTAGGTATTGGATATTAGACATTATTACTTTACTCTATATATATGTATCATCGTGCCAAAAAATCCCTCGGACAAAACTTCTTGAAATCAGCAAAAGCGCTTTCTGATATTATTACCGCTGGAGAAATCAATAAAAATGACATTATTCTCGAAATTGGCCCAGGAAAGGGCGCCCTTACAGAAAAACTCCTTGAACATGCCGGAAAAGTACTCGCTATAGAGAAAGATACTAATCTCGTCACACACCTCAAGGGGCAATTCAAAAAAGAGATAAAGGAAGGTCGTTTTGAACTTGTCGAAGGTGACGTGCTTGATTTTGACCCAAAGATACTCAAAAAACCATATAAAATAATCGCAAATATTCCATACAACATCACTGGTGCCATTCTCAAACAATTTCTCAGTGATATCCATCAACCAGAACGCATGGTATTACTCGTCCAAAAAGAGGTTGCCGAGCGTATTGTTGCTCGTGACGGAAACGAAAGCATCCTTTCTCTTTCAGTAAAAGCATACGGAACACCAAAGATTATCAGCAAAGTTCCAGCTCGATACTTTAGCCCAGCACCGAAGGTAGATTCTGCTATTATTGCTATTACGAACATTGCTCGAGCAAATTTCAAAAATACACAAGAAGAACAACTTTTTTTCACTATAGTAAAAGCTGGTTTTGCCCATAAAAGAAAGATGCTTCTTTCAAATCTCAAAGAATCACTTCCTCATATTGAGTGGAGTACACTTTTTGAGAAAAATACTATTCCAAAAACAATTCGCGCTGAAAAAGTACCACTTGCAACATGGATTGAATGTGTAAAAGATACAATATAAGTATTGGTATCTCAGAAACTAGTGATATACTATAGACACATGTCACTTCGTGAATATCTTCCGAGCAAAAGAATAGGTTACGGTATTATCATTTTGGCAGCGATTGTGATTATTGCACTTGTCATACAATATATGCCAAGTATCCGAAGAACGACAATTTTCAGCAAAAACACTACCACCACAGAAAACCAACAAACAAGCAGCAAGATTGCTGATATTGTAAACAAAGACACTGACGGTGATGGTGTATTTGACTGGGAGGAATCAATCCGTGGTACTGATCCTAGCAAAACAGACACTGACGGTGATGGTGTATCTGATTTTACAGAAATAGAACAACTACGTGCACAAGAAGGCGGATCTGATCAGAACACTCCAGAAACAGAAACGACCATCTTTGCAAAACAACTTTTCAGCACTATTGCATCACTGCAACAGTCAGGAACACTCGATGAAGAGAATGCTACACAAATTGTAAATCAAGTGTCTTCAACTGCTCAGAAAAATGTCCAGAAAACATTTTATACAAAGGAACAATTGGTAGTATCTTCAAAACTGACCGGTAGCACTTTTGAAAAAAACACTGAAGCAATTATGAAGAAACATGCTGTCACATACCAAACTCTTCAAAATGTATTTGTTCTATTAAAAGCCATACCAGAAACGGAGCAAATTGACGGAAATCCAAACCTTGAAACTTTGAAAAATATCGATACTTCATTCAAGAAAGCAATTGGTGAATTATTGAAGAATCCTGTTCCTGATAAGTCTGCTGATATCTATTTGGATTTTCTAAATTCATTTCAGTATGTCAGTGAGAATATATCTGACATAACACTTCTCGAAGAGAATCCTGTTGTGTCTTTTTCAGCTACAACAATATACCCCAAGAACACGGTACTTTTAATTGACGCAGCTACTTTATTGTCAAAAGAATACAGAAAGTAAGTTTCATATATATTAAATGTGTACTATACTATATAAAATATATGTTTACAGAGAAAATTAAAAAAACAATAGCAACAGTATTTTTACTTACTACTGTTTTTTTTAGTGTTCCTTCTCAATCACAAGCCGCTGTCGCAGTAGTAACAGATCCGGGTAATCAGGCAGCTAACACTATTACATCATTTAGTAATGTCGCACAATTTGGCGAAGCAGTAAAAGAAGCATTAATTGAAGCAGGGAAGCAAATTCTTTCTTCTATCGCAAAGAGAATCCTTGCACGACTTACACGAGACACCATTACCTGGATCAACGGTGGTTTTCAAGGGAAGCCATTTTACCTTCAAGACCCTCAAGGATTCTTTGTTGATTTGAAAAACCAAGAAATCAAAAACTTAGTAAATACTATCGGCTATGATCCGATCAATTATCCTTTTGGAAGAGATATTGCGATTGGACTTATTGAAGGAACTAAGGATTATTTTGCTCAAAATGCAAAGTATTCCCTCGATCAAGTCATCGGCGGAGATCAGAATCGTATAGAATTCCAAACCAACTTCTCACTTGGAGGATGGGATGCATATACCGCACTCTCGCGGCCAAACAATAATCGCTTCGGCTCACAACTTCTTGCAAAAAGTCACTACACGAAAATTACTGCTGGGTTAACAGTAAACCCGGGAGAATTATTACGAGATGAATTACTCCAAGGAAAAGGATTCTTTTCTGACAAGAAATGTGTAGATCCTGTAAACTATCAAGAACCTCCTGTTTCTGGCCTTATGGTAGAAGACACGAGCGGTGATGGTGTTGTTGACCAAGCAGAATACCAAGCCCAACAAACTCAATATAATATTGATTACCCTAAATGTATCAAATGGCAAACATTGACACCGGGCACTGTCGTGGGTGATCTTGTATCACAAGCAGTAACATCGAAAGGGGATCAACTAGAACTTGCTCAAGCTTTAGGGAACTCTGTTTCAGCTGTTTTTGATGCACTTCTCAACAAACTAGTATCTGATGGACTTTCTGCTCTTGGTGATTCATCAGTAATCCCAGTTGAACAAGATAATTTCAATTATCTAGGATACTCACTAGGATCAAACAGTACGACCGGCACACAATCTGGTGTATGGGATCCAACAGATGTAGTTATTGACTTGAACGAATTCCGAAATGAAATCAGCAACTCAGACCCTGAGAATCCAGGAGCACTAGAGAACTTAGACCAAGTACTCACATACCAAGAACAAATTACGCAAGAACTCCAGCAAATGCCCTCCGCAATCAGAGCTTTAGATATCTGTATCCCTGGACCAAATAGATTCTGGCAAGAAAGAATGGATAAAGAATTCAGAAGAGAAGCAAAGAAGCTTGAAAAGAAAGCTGAGTCAAAAAATCCAAAGAAATCACAAAAGGCGATTAGAGCACTTCGTGCACTGGAATATACCATTGAAGAATTCAAGAATTTTGTTACGAATGCAATGCTTTTGGAATTACCATCATCACCACTCTATATGGATGAGATTGCTAATTATAAAAACAACAAACAAAATATTGAAGTATCAACTGACCAAAAATTAAAATATAAAACACTTATAGCAAAAACAACTTCAATAAAAAATGTCGTAAATAACGCCGCTTTTATTCCTGGTCAACTTACTACAGCACAAGAAATAATTATTAAAAATGAATACAAAAAATATCTTGCACTGCGAACAAGTATACCGAATCAAGATGAGGTTGCACGAAAAGAATTAGAACTAGAAAAGCTTCAAGAGAACAGAGCAAGAATACAGGACTTAACAGATGAGTGTGGTAACCAACGAATAGCAAAAGGGTGGTCTACAGCGAACTCAACGGGAACGGCAACAATTAATGGGTGGAGAGAAAATCAATTATTCTGCGATTGGCCAATGAATGATGGGTACAGTTACGGGGACGCGTCAGAAGGAGAGAATTCTGATAACTCTCAATCCAGTGACGGAAGTCTCTTTGACGGAGAAGATGCTGATGAAGGAGATGGCTCATCAGCATATAGTCCAAATGATAGGTTCACCTATATTCTTGTGGGTACACACGTACAAGGACAGATGAAGGATGATGGAACTGCAGGATACGACATACCTATAGTAAACGCAGAACATGTCTACAAGAGGTTTCTCACCAATGTGAATATCGATATTAGTTGTGACTTCGTATATCCAGCAACATTGATCGATTATATGAGTGATGATCCAGGTGCATTCTAAATATGTATTCCACACAAAAGCACCACATATTGTGGTGCTTTTGTTGTACGGCAGTGTATACTATACATATACGTGATGCGTGTCATTAATTTTTTATTCGCAAAGAATCACAAACAACACTCTGGTCTTACAAAGACAGTTGGTGCACTTTTGCTTTGTGTGACACTGATCAGTACTTGGAGTTTTCCTAAAAAAGCACTCGCTGCCCAAAGTACATTTGGTACTGGTATTACGGTACAACTTCCAGATCCTTCGCAAACAAACATATACGCTGATGGGGCTATTATTAATGGAACTATTGTTGTAGATGATCCAGCCGTCGATATCAACGGTGATGGACAAATAGAATCATCCAATACTGATGAACTGCAATCATGGGCAAATGTTCATATTGCAAACAATCTTGTACAAGAAGATGGTTTCATGACCATTGAAACATTTGGACTAATGATCAAAACAGATGACACGACCGTTATTATCGATGGAACAGTGTCCGACATTGCACCAAAAACAAGCCAAGCGACAAACACCTTTTCAAAAACAATCACAGGACTAGCTCCCAATACAACATATTGGGCAAGAATCATTGCACCAAAGGGAGATGATCCGAGTGTCTTTTTTGTCTCAGGAGCAATAACCTTTAAAACAAAAAATGATGGTTCTACAGTCGCTTCTGCTATACCACAAGAAAATGCCACAGGTCAAGGTCCTCAAAAAATACCAGGAGATGTTCCTCCTTGCGGATTCGGCGATGGAGTGATTACGAAAAGTGAGTCAAGTATGATGGGATGTTTGGCTGTCATTATATACTACGGCCTATATTACACATCTTCTAAACTTGCAATGCTTGGAGGATTTTTCCTCGACTTCTTCATGGGGTACTCTATCAGTAGTGATGCGTACACAGCATCGTCATTTCCAGAAAAAGGATGGGGGATGCTTCGAGATCTTGCAAATATCTGTTTTATCTTCTTACTCGTATACGCAGGTATTCGGCTTATTCTCGGTATTGGCAAATTCAACGCCAAAAGCACGATAGTAAATGTCATTCTCATGGCAATACTGATCAATTTCAGTCTATTCTTCACCAAATTGATCATTGATGCAGGTAACATTACTGCGCGAATTTTCTATAATGCACTTGAGGTTCAAAACAAAGCAGACGGTACACCCAATGTCGGTATTGCAGGAGAAAAAGCAATCTCTGTAACACTTATTGACCAAGTAGATCCTCAAAAAATAATGTCGAGTGTTGGAGATGCTTCGAGTACACAGACAAACGATGATGGATCAGCACCAGATAAAAATGAATACGCAGGTTATTTCATACTTGTTTCACTTGCAGTCACGGCAGTAAACTTATATTTTATGTTTGTTTTCTTCAGTGTCGGATTTCTCTTTGTCGGACGAGTGCTTCAACTATGGGTTTCGATGATTACGGCTCCAATTGCGTGTATTTCATATGCAGCAGGTGCTGGATTTCATGATGGATGGTGGAAAGACTTGTGGAAGTCTGCTTTTGTGGCACCGATATTTCTCTTTTTCTTGTATCTCATTGCAAGTTTCTTGAAGGCAGGACTAGTCACAGGTCTCTTCTCAAATTACAACGACAAAGGCTTCGTTTCTATTCTTATGGCAGTTGCTGTCCCATTATTCCTTTTAGTTGGTCTTATGAAAAAAGCCCAGGATGCGGCAATGTCCTTCTCTTCAGAAATAGCAACGAAAGCAGCAGGAGCACTTAATACAGCAGGAAAAGTTGCAGGCGGGCTTGCAATTGGTGCAGCGACAGGAGGAGCATCACTTGCAATGTCGAGAACAGTTGGAGCAGGCGCAAAAGCACTTCAATCAAGTGGTGTGCAAAAAGCACTTAGAAGTAGAGAAGCAAAAGGTGGGATTTCAGGTAAATTTGCAAAATTTACAGCAAACACCATAGACAAAGGATCTAAAGCTTCTTTTGATATTAGAAATACAGGAATCGGAGGTTCTCTTTTGAAAAAAACAGGACTTAATACAGATAATAAAATGCTCAATTACGTTGGACTTAACACTGATGCAAGAAAAGGTGGTTATGATCAATTGGTAAAAGATAAGGACAAGAAAAAACAAGAGCGAGTTAAAAACTCAGCAAAGAGTTTCGAAAGTAGCTTTAAAACAGATGATGATGTAAAAGCATATTACGAAAAGAAACACAAAGACTTCATTACTGCTCGTGATGTAAGAGAGAAAGAGGCGTGGATGAGGGCAACAGGCAAAACAAAAGATGATTGGGTTGCTACAGATAAGACAACAAAAGACTACCTCGACACCTACAGAACAACAGCAGAGGAGGGGGCTCGTTTTGGTCTTGGTCTTAAAGAAAATCCAAAACTTCATAAAACAAAACGTGAAGCTTCTGCTGATTTCAAAAAACAATATGCAAAATCAATCAAGGATAAAAGTAATCTTTCTGCAGATCCTCGAACGTGGACATTTGGCAAAAATCCTCTTACACAATCAATTGACCCAGCAGAACGTGCTTCAAACAAATCTGCCGCTGAGAAGATTGAAAAAGGTGCCGATAAAGAACTTGAAGCAGAGAATCGATTTACTGAAAAGAAAAATAAACTCAAAGCAAAAGAAGTTCTTGAGAACGAGAAAAAAGACAAACCAGATAAATTCAAAGAAGATATGGACACGCTGGCACAAACAGCCAACGATCTTGATGTTGAAGTCAAAGCAATCAATAAACCACTTAGTGATATTGTTAAAGAAATACGTGATGTACGCAATGCTCTTAAGGTTGATGCAAGCAACTTTAAGGTTACCTACAAAACAAAACCAGATGGAACTGTTGAGGAAGATGCTTACGGTGAACCAGTGATAGAGAAAGTTCATTATGATACAGATGCCGCTGGTAACCCTACAAGATTATCTCCAGAAACTATCAAGTTAAACGACGCCGCTAGAGTAGACTTCCAAAATAAAATCACTGACCTTGAAGCAAAACGTAAGCCACTTAGTGAAGAACAAGCAAAGAAAATGAAACTATCTTACGAGAACAAACAGAAAGTTCAAGAAATGCGTAACATAGATCAAGATGCAGAAAGATTAAGAAATGAAATAAAAGCGGAAGAAGATAGAAGAAAAGAAGCGGATGAGAAAAAATAATTAATACATTATAATCATGAACAACACAGAGACAATTAGTTTTGAAGAAATATTTGATTCACTTCCACTCGAAACACAAAGTGCGATAGTTGACGTTGATATTCCAATAAAAGTACAGGATGCTGGTTTGAAATTCGGACTGCATGTAGACCAAATGGGAGCATTGTTTGATGCTACACAAGAAGTGGCGCTTGGTATTGCAAGCTATGATTCTTTTGCAAGTGTTGTTGAATCAAAAATTGGTGTCTCTCGAGACATGGCTCGACAAATCACGTCAGAAATCAATCAATCTGTGTTTAAGGTTATCAGAGAAAAGATGATTGAGATGAGTAACTTTGACAACGAAAATGAGAGTAAAGAATCTGATGAGGAAAAAGAAATTGCCCCAGAAGAAACAAGCATTCTCGAGAAAACAGGTATTGATCTCTCATTTACCATTCCTCAAAAACCAGATTCATTGAGAGACATGAATCTGAACAGAGATTCAATGCTCAGTGGATTAGAAAACCCTCCACGATCCGCACCAATCATACTCAACCCAACAACGACAACTCTTCCTAATTCAACACCTGCACCAGAAGCTGAGACAGTACATCCATTGCAACAAAAAATGCAATCTTCAAGTACATCGCAGAGTACTGAAACAAACCACTCTCTCAAAGTAGATCAAAAAATATCTATTGATCCATACAGAGAAATGCCGCTGTAATAAAGAATTACTCAGACAAAAAAACGACCAATGGTCGTTTTTTTGTATTCGAATTTAGACATTACGCATTCTTATTTGTTATACTTACCATACATGCAATACCAGCTTCCACAATTCATTGACATAGAAGATAAGATTGTCGGGCCACTGACATTCAAGCAATTCATCTACATTGCAGGTGGTGCTGGTATTTGTTTTATCGCGTATAGATTACTACCATTCTGGGTGGCAGTAATCGTTATACTACCTACGGCGGCACTTGGAGGAGCACTTGCATTCTACAAGATCAATGGCAAACCCTTCATGTTCACACTTGAAGCGTGGTTCAATTTCATGCTTCAAAGCAAGCTCTACGTATGGAAACAACGCAAACCAGAGAAAAAAGCTGAAGTAAAACCAACCGTCCCAACAACAGTAACACCAGAGAAAAACAATGACCACGTTATGACAGCATCAAGACTACATGACATTGCGTGGAGTCTTGATGTACTTGATACAAACAAAAGAAATAAGTAGTATTTTCTCCACAAAATTGTATACGTTTTAACGTATTATTGTTATACTAAGAACATCTATGGCACTCAATGCTCGACCAACACAAGATTTCGTTTCAATCAAAGAAGTACGTGATGGTATCATCACCCTCAAAGATGGGGGAGTGCGTGCGATTATGATGATCTCTTCTATTAACCTTTCCCTCAAAGCATACGATGAACAACAAGCGATCATCATGCAATTCCAATCATTCTTGAATTCACTTGATTTCCCAACACAGATTAGCTTACAGTCACGACGACTTGATATTCGACCGTATCTCATGACATTGGAGAAACAAATGGCTGACCAACCAGAACCACTGCTGAAAATTCAGACTCGCGAATACATGGAATTCATCAGAGCATTTACTGATTCCAACAGTATCATGACAAAACAGTTTTTCATCACCGTGCCGTATTCGACCACAGAACTTTCAAGTGATTCTGTGGTGAGTAGTATGTTCAAAAAGAAATCAGCACCGAGTGCAAAAACATCTGAAGATGTCTTGTTTGAAGAAAAGAGATCCCAGCTCGAACAACGCATGGGTATGATAGAAGCGGGACTCGGACGCATCGGACTCAAAGTTGCACCACTCGATACAGAGGCTGTCGTAGAATTATTTTATAAAATATTCAATCCAGGTGACACCGGTACAGAAAACGCAGGTATGATGGGTCAATAACTATGATACACTTATAAAAGTATGTCTTTTCTTGATACACTATTTGGTTCCAAAAAAAAGACCACCGACAATGGTGAGGCGGCACTTCCTGTACTTCCTTCAGAAATTTATGAATCAGCGCTCTTTGAACTACAAGACCGTATCGCACCATCAGCACTGAAAGTAGACCCGAAATCACTTGACCTCGGGGACAAGATCGCTCGAACATATTTCGTCATTTCATACCCACGATTCCTTACCGACAATTGGTTTTCTCCGATTATTAATCTAGATAAAATCTTTGATGTCTCTATTTTCATTCATCCGATTGATACCGTTACTGCGCTTCGACAATTCCAAAAGAAAGTTGCTGAAGTCCAAAGTCAAATTACCGCAAGAGAATCGAAAGGACTTGTGCGTGATCCATTGCTCGATACGGCTTTTGCTGACCTTGAATCACTTCGCGACAGTCTCCAACAAGCACAAGAAAAGATGTTTGAAGTCGGTCTCTATATTACTATTTATGCTTCAAATGAAAACGAACTCTATAAAACAGAGAATGAAATCAAATCTATTCTTGAATCTAAACTCATTTATCTCAAACCAGCACTCTTCCAACAAGAGGATGGGTTCAATAGTGTTATCCCGATAGGTAATGACATTCTCGGTGTTCACCAAAAGATGAACTCCGAACCTCTCTCAAGTATTTTCCCATTTACATCATTTGATCTTACTTCAAATAAAGGTATTTTGTATGGAGTAAATCGACACAACTCAAGTCTTGTCATCTTTGATCGGTATTCACTCGAGAACTATAACTCTGTCATCTTTGCAAAATCTGGTTCCGGTAAATCATTTACAACCAAACTTGAAATTCTTCGAACACTGATGTTCGATACATCGGTTATCGTTATTGACCCAGAAAAAGAATATCTCTATCTTGCAGAAGCAGTCGGTGGACGATACTTCAATATCTCACTTTCATCAGAACACCATATCAACCCGTTTGATCTTGCTATCCCTCGTGATGACGAGACTGCAGGTGATATCCTACGTGCAAACATCATCAACCTTGTTGGACTTTTCCGCATTATGCTCGGTGGTCTAACACCCGAAGAAGATGCTATTATCGACCGTGCGATATCTGAAACATATGCATTGAAAGACATTACGCCAGAATCTGACTTTGCAAATATTGAACCACCACTTCTTTCTGATTTTGAAATGGTACTTTCTGGTATGGACGGCACAGATACTCTTGTTCAAAAATTGAGTAAATATACACATGGTAGTTGGTCATCATTTATCAATCAACCAACAAACGTAGATATCAATCAAAAATTCATCGTCTTTTCTGTGCGTGATATGGAAGATGAACTCAAAACTGCCGCAATGTATATCGTGACACACTTCATCTGGAATGCTGTCCGAAAAGAACTCAAGAAACGTCTTCTCGTAGTAGATGAGGCCTGGTGGATGATGAAGTCAGATGACACCGCTTCATTCCTCTATTCAATCGCAAAACGTGGACGTAAATACTACCTCGGACTTGCGACCATCACTCAAGATGTGGAAGACTTCATGAAATCTCCGTACGGCATTGCTATTGTGACCAACTCATCAATGCAATTCCTCATGAAGCAATCACCGTCGAGTGCTGAAGTGCTTCAAAAAACATTCAACCTAACCGATGAAGAAAAATACCTCCTTCTAGAATCTGGTGTCGGAGAGGGAATATTCTTTGCAGGGTTGAAACACGTTGCACTCAAAGTTATCGCTTCACACACAGAAGAACAAATAATCACATCAGATCCATCACAAGTATTGGCAATTGAGAAGTCAAAAAAAGATCTTTTGCAAAGTGAATCAGCATCAGCTGAAGCTCAAAAAGAAAAATATGCAAAAGAACTCACGGAGGCAGTACGTATCAGAGAAGAGAGTATTCTGCCAAAAAAAGAAGAACCGAAAGAACAACCAATAATAGAAGTGCCTGTTGTTCAAGAACCACCAACTCTTGAGGAGTCATTTGAAGAAACATTCAAAGAAGATCCTCTATCTGATGAAGATACTCAATCAGACAAAAAAGGATCCGAAACTGACGAAAACAAACACTCTGTCGCTGATGAACTCAAGGATTTGGAGGAAAAACTTTTTGGATAAAACTCTTATAGGGTTTTATAAAACCTAGTGTCTATTGCCTTGTTTTTGGTATACTACTATATATGAACGATGAGAATAAACAAACAATCGCAGATTTAGAAGCTGAGGTCAGAAAAGAGCTTGGAATTACTACGCCAATTCAAAACACAGCTGATCCGGTCGCAATACCTTCTCATACAACAAATGATCTTACAGAAAAACTCGCATACCTCGAAACACTCAAAGGTAAAATTGATACCAAAATCACAGGAATGGAAGGGGATGTGAAAACCCAGCTAACTGAAGTTAAGAAAATCAAAGAAACAATTGAGGAAGAAATCAAGAAAATCAAACACCTCGAAGAAACAAAAGAAACTGTCGACACAGAGATTGCGAAAATAAAGACTCTTGAAGAAACAAAAAAGAAAATAGAGCAAGAGGTTGCTTCTCTCGAGCAAACAATGAACGAAACACTCTAGTGTTTCGTTTTGTTTTTATGCAAGAGCGTTCTATACTATATCTATGATACAAAGTTCTCGTATTATGTATATTTTTTCTCTGATATTTGCTTGTAGTCTATTTTTTGGTTTTTCACACACAACACACGCACAAACATCAGCAGACTCAATATTTACAGATATTATTCCAGAAACACCTGGAGCGTTTCAAGATGTCACTATAAAACTCAAAAGTTATAGTTATAATCTCCTTGGTTCAAAAATCACTTGGACAGTTGACGGAAAAGTAGTACTTTCTGACACTGGTGCAATAAATTATTCTTTCAAAACAAAAGATGTGGGTAAGGCTACGAATATTATGATTACCATTCTTACTGGAGGAGAAACAATTCAAAAGGGTATTAGTATCCAACCTCAAAACGTAGACATGTTATGGGAAGCACCTGATTCATACGTACCACCTTTTTACAAAGGAAAAGCACTTCCTGCAACAGAAGGACAAATTCGAGTGGTAGCATTCCCTATAGTAAAATCTTCAAACGGAACACCTATCAAAACAAATGATTTTATATATAAATGGAGTAAGAATTTTGGGTATGTTCAAAGTGCTTCTGGGTATAATAAACAAGCATTTTCTCTCTATTCTGATTATTTCAATGATCAGGAAACGGTTTCGGTAGAAATTATTGGCATTTCACAACAATACAAAGCTCAGAAAACAATCAAAATTAAACCTTCGTCACCAAAAGTAGTTTTTTACAAAGAAGATCCTGATTGGGGAACATATTACAACAAAGCCCTTGGGAGAAACACTTCAGTAACCACTGGTACGACAATTGTTGCTGCTCCTTATAATTTTTCTCCAAAAAACCCAAATAGTCCATTTATTCGCTACACATGGCTTATTAATGACAAAACAGTGAGAAAATCAGGCCCATTGAACAAACTTTCACTTGCTGTTGGGTCAACTACTGACTCAAATCTCGCAAAAATAGACCTTTCACTGGAAAATACCTCGAAGTTATTCCAAAAAGCATCTCACTATTTGGTAGTAAATTTGATACAATAATCCTATGAAGAAACCTTTTCGTATACCCACCACACTCGCAGTACTTGTATTTATTTTCAGTATCTTTTTTATAGATATATCAAAAACAGAAGCCGCGTGTGTTATAAACAGTGCGAAATTTGAACCTAGTGGACTTCAAGATATTAATTGGTACAAAGAAGTACAAAGACCTTTTGTAAAAATACACATTACTTCAACTGGGTGTGCAGGTCAAACAATAGAACTGAGTGTTACAGAACGAGATTCTGGTATAAATGATGATGTTTCGATGTTTGACAATAAACCATTTGCTATTCCCCCAGACGGAAACCTAACAATACTCGCACGAGCAGGTGAAGATAAGTGTGAGCCAACCACGAACAATGGCACATATGATGTAGCCGACAGTGATTGTCATTATTTTATAGAAATATTTGGACCTGCTGAGTTTGAATCTCTCAATCAAGCAGAAGGAGAGTTATATTACGAGTGCGACAAGACACAAACCGAATCAAGTGCTTGTGATGATAACTGGGTAAAAAAAGATGATAATACGGATGGAGTCCTCGTTGAAGGGTCTTCAAACATAACAAACCAACAACTAACGAACAATACTTATAAATTTCTCGCTCCATTACTAGGATTGAGTGAGGTTACAGGAAATGAGGGCGTTGCGACTTTCTTGGAAAAAGTGTTTATTATTATGATTTCTCTTGCGGGTGTTCTCGCGGTACTTTCTCTAATTTTTGCAGGGTTTCAATACATTACCACAGGTGTCTTCTCAGTAAAAACAGATGCAAAAGACAGGATATGGAATTCAATTCTCGGACTCCTTCTCGCGCTTGGTGCATTTGTGATTCTCAACACAATCAACCCTGATTTGGTAAATAATCTTGGACTTAATATTGAAACAGTAAAATTAAGTACAGTTGACACACCACAGAAACCAAATACTGATGGTAGTTACGCGGGAACAACAGCTAAGATAGGAGATGCATGGCCAGACGATCAAGTGACGAGAGATATTTTAGCAGGAAATAATCCTTCTATTAAAGTAAAACTTCCAAAATGTACGATAGTTGGACAACACGGATGCACGAGTGTATACCAACTAGATACTCAATTTGTAACCGCACTAAAATATGCGTGTGCCGCAAGTAATCCCAATTGTGACATAACAATCACAGGAGGAACCGAATTTTGGGGACACGCAGCAAACACCGCAGGTGTCCATTACCCAAACGGTTGGACAGTTGATATTCGTAAAACACCATCCCTTACTACGTATGTTCATACATTAACAAAAACTCATTTACCTAGTTGGATAGCAGGAGTAGGTGCGGATTGTTATTCCACCAGCGGAGGATTGAGTCTTGTTGAAGAAGGTGATCATTTCCACGCTCTTCATCTTACCAGTGGTTGTAGTTTGACTAATCAGGGACAACCTTAACATCTATGTTCAAAAAAATTCTCATCATTATAGGAATTCTTATCATCATTGCCGTGATTGTACTCGGATTCTTTTTCCGTGTATCTACCAATGAGCAAGGGAATACTACTGTAAATCAAATACGGGAATTCAAACCATTCGACAGAAAACCATCAGGACAACAAGGCGGCACAGACACAACACCAATACCTGGACAAGATACTCCACCCACAGATGAACCAATAGATACAGAACCAATAACAAAAAAACTTCCGAAACTCCGCAAACTCTCTACAACACCCGTTATCGGATACACCACATTCACAAGAGACAGAGAAAAGATCATTCCTCCGAGTCCTTCCCAACTCTTTGTCACAGAAGCACCTAAAGAAACAGAGGACGGAACAATAGAAGGAAAGAGTGCCCTTCAAGAAAAAGATGTGCCCGTCACAGAAACACCAAAACCAAAAACCGTTATAGAAAAAATACTCACGATTCGATTCATTGAAAAAACAACTGGAAATATCTTTGACATTGATAGTGATCAAGAAGAAATACGAACAACATCAGAAACCATCGTTGCACTTGCAGAAGAAGCATTAACAGCAAATCTTGGTAATACGATCCTATTTAGATACATAAACACAGCAAATGATATAGAGAGTTTCCTTGCAAACATCATCAAACCAACAGGAAGTGCTACGAAAAATAGTTTATCGGGAAGTTTCTTGCCAAAAAATACCAAAACAGTGGCGATGACACGCGAAGGGGATGCACTTTTCTATATGCAACCGTACGGAGAAGGTATCACTGCAACTACACTTTCTTTGAAAACAAAAAAGAAAGTTCAAATATTCGAATCACCATTCACAGAATGGAATGCAGGATGGTCAAACAACAAAACAGTCATCATTGCAACAAAACCATCAGCATACGCAGAAGGGTATGCATACAACATCAATACAGATACGAAAGCATTGAAAAAAATACTTGGAGATATATTTGGACTAACAGTGCTCGTCTCACCAAACAACAAGCAGGTTATATACAGCGAATCTGGAAATCAAACATTTACTACAAAACTACTTCTCACAGACACGAACATATCTTCAAATTTTTCTGTAAAAACACTTCCAGAAAAATGTGTCTGGGCAAAAGATTCTGTTACGGTATATTGTGCAGTTCCTGCATCAATACCAAAAGGTGCATATCCTGATGACTGGTATCAGGGGACAGTGACCTTCTCTGATGCAATCTGGAAAATAAACCAGAAGACCAACGTAGCAACACTTCTCGTAAATCCACAAGAAGTCGTTCAAGTAAGCCTCGATATTGAAAACATGAAGCTCTCAGATACTGAAGATTATCTTATTTTTAGAAATAAAAATGATCTCATGCTTTGGGGGTATAGTTTGAAATAAATCTGCATACAAAAAATCGACCCATGGGTCGATTTTTTGTATCCTCTGTTTTTTAGAAATTAGTTATTTCTTAAAAATTATTTTTATTCTTCGTTCTTTACCTTCACCTATAGACTCGGTAGAGAGATCTTCGCTGTCCTGCAGGTACTCGTGTACTATACGACGCTCAAACGCATTCATAGGAGGCATTTCAAGCGAATCCTGATAGTATTTTACACGAGATGCATACATATATGCAGTTGATCTTATTTCTTCAATCTGTTTCTCATATGCATCATTGATATCAACGACTGCCCTGAGAGGGTATTCGTTTTCCGCAGTTTGTTCGTATACAATTCTACCTACTAGATGATTCAATGCTTCCACGTGCTCATTATCTTTTCCTGAAAAATATTTTATATTGGATGTTTTTATACGAACCCACAACGTGTGCTTTTCTTCATCGATGACAACCTCAAGCGACTCTATTGGCAGGGTCGTTTTTTGTATCAAACCTGTTATATATCCAATAAGTGCTTGTGTTTCCATAATTAATTCTTGGTAGATGTTATCGAAACATCTATAATATCAGGATTTTTTTCTGAAAACTTTGGGAACACTGTTTTGCGAATATAGAGTTCTTGGAGAATTGTCATGATGTTGCTCGTTATAAAATAGAGTCCCAACGCAACAGAAAGCTTATATGAGATGAAGAACAACACAACAGGAAGCACGTATTTCATCTGTGTAGTCATTGAACGAGCAAAATCTTCTTGAAAATTTGGTTTTTCAGTAGTTTTTATTGGTGCGACTTGATCTTTTGTAGCAATATAGAGTTGTAAGAATTGAGTTACTGCAACCACAAGTGCAATACCTATTGAATGAATGCCTACAACATCAATCATACCCAAGAAAAGAGTATTAAGTGCTTCTGGTGGCTGAACAAAAGCATACAATGCGTCATATGTACCATCGATTCCGTGCATAAACACACGATATAGTGCGAAAATCACAGGAAGTTGGAGGAGGATAAGTAAACAACCTGAAAATGGATTAACATTATTCTTTTTATACACTTCCATTGTTTTTTGCGCTTGTATTTGTTTGTCTGGAAACTGTTGTTTGATCTGATTGAGCTCTGGTTCAAGTTTTTTTAGAGCCATTTGACTCACAATAGATTTTTTACTGATAGGGAAAAGAACGATTTTAACCAAAATAGTAAGGAGTATTACCGCAATACCAATATCTGCTTTTGGGACAACAGAAACAAGGAAAAATAGGGCATTATAGAGCGGCTCATAAAAAACATTCATCCAGAGTGTGTGTAACATACGCTGTATTGTACTTGATTTTTTACCAAAAAGAAAGTTGCGGGACGAGTATTGTTTTTATTTTTCAGGAACAGGATCAATATGTTCCTTTTGCCATGGATGGCAACGAGTAATTCTCTTAATTGTCAAAATTGAGGCTTTTATTGCCCCGAATCGCTCAAAACACCCTATTGAATACTCAGAACAGGTAGGGTAAAAGACGCATACTTGTTTTTGAACCAATCCAAGTTTTTTTGGAAGTCCTGTATCAGGAGAAAGAACTGTTTGATAGATACGGATAAGTCCTATTATTCCTTTATGTATAAGGTTTTTAAACATATTTATAGATTTTTCCAAATATGTTGTATTTGTGTTTCAAAAGCAGTAAAAGAAGTCTGTTTAAACTCTGGTTTAATAATAAAAATAGCGTATACTGGTGGTGTTTTTTCTAAAATATCCTTATTTTTATTGATTATTTCATATCCCCAGCGTTTTATGGTGTGACGTTTTGGAGAGCTTTTTGCAACTTTCTTAGATACAACAAAAGAAAACCTCGAATGTGAGGTTTCTTTATTATCCTTGTACATCAAGGTAAAAAGAGGGGAATGGGCTCTTTTTCCTGTTTTACTTACAATTAGATATTCGGCTCGTGGTATTCTATGCGCTTTTTTGAGCATAGGAAATAAAATTATTTCTCAGAAGATACACTGAGCTTTGCGCGACCCTTACGGCGACGATTTTGGAGGACACGACGTCCTGTCGCAGATGCTGAACGCACCAAGAAACCATGAGTGGTTGCGCGCTTTTTCTTAGAAGGTTGGTATGTTTGTGACATATGTGATGAGTATATAGCATAAAGACCTTTTTGACAAGGTTTGCACAGACGAAGGTAAGGGTATACACTTTATCCACAGCTTATCAACAGTTTTTTCCACAAGCGTCATTATTCATGAATATTTAAGGGAGTATAATCAACGATACATATGATAGAAACCAAAGAATTATGGGGTCGCTGCCTAAAAGAGATTGAACAAAATGTGACGAAGGCAAACTTCAGCACATGGTTCAAAAACACCGCTATTATAAAAGAAGATGAAGGATCTATTTATATTGGCGTCCCAAATGAATTCGTCAAAGAATGGCTTCAGAACAAGTTTCATAAACTTATTGTAAAAACGCTCGTAGAACAAGTCCCTTCTATCAGATCTGTCGAGTATTCAATAACAAAACTCTCAGATAAAAAAGATATTCAAGAATCAAGACCACTTATTACTGAACATAAAACTGAACTTCCACTTCGAGATCTCTATATCAATAAAGACGATAATCTTAACCCAAAATATACCTTTGATAACTTCATAGTAGGACCATTCAATCAGCTTCCATATGCGGCTTCACAAGCGATTATAGAGCGCCCAGCGAGTATTTATAATCCATTCTTCGTCTATGGAAACACTGGCCTCGGAAAAACTCACCTAATCCAATCGGTAGGGAATGCACTCAAGAAAAATTTTCCAGATAAAAAGGTATTTTATGTAACGCTTGAGAAATTTGCTATTGATTATACTGATTCATTAGCAATGAAGAACACAAATACGAGTTTTAAGGAGAAATATAGAAAATATGATGTGTTAATCATCGACGATATTCAATTCATCGACAAAATGGAGAAGACACAAGATGAATTGTTCCATTTATTCAATGTATTCTACGAAAACAACAAACAAATTATCTTTTCTTCAGATAAACACCCAAATCACATCAAAGGATTGGAAGAACGTTTAAAATCTCGCTTTGCACAAGGAATGATTGTTGATGTAACAGAACCTGATTATGAATCCCGTGTTGCTATCCTTAAAGGAAAAGCTGCTCAACAAATAACTAAAGTTTCTCAAGAGGTTGTTATGTACCTTGCTGGATTAATACAAGGTAACATCCGAGAACTCGAAGGCGCACTCAACATCATTGTCTGTCAAACAGAAATAAAAGGGAGACAATTAACAGAAGAAGAAGTTCGATTGTTGGTCAAAAACAGTATAAAACCAAAGAAATCAGTCTCTATTGAAGAAGTAACCCGTAAAATAGCTGAACATTTCCATCTTGATGAATCCAGTATTTACGAAAAAACACGAAGAAAGGAAATAGTAGAAGCTCGACAAATGATTATGTATATCTTACGAGAAGATTTCAATATCTCGTATCCGTTAATCGGACAGAAGTTAGGAGGAAAAGATCACACAACAGTTATGCACTCATGTGATAAAATTAAGAGGGAACTAAAAGACAACATGGTACTCAATCAGGATGTTGAGAAAATACGAACAATGTTCAAATAATGTGGATAACATCTGGATAACTCAAGTATAGCTATATGAATAAATAGCAGTAAATAATAAAGTATTCCACAGTGTTAAAAAGATATCCCAGTAATTCCATAGTTACACTTACAGTTTTCCATAGGTACATCTACATAAAGATATTTATTTCATAAAGGTTTTTATGACTTATCCACTTATCCACACGACTAATAAGACTAATAGATTTTTTTATAAATAATTAATACCAAACCTGTGTATATGAAAATAGAATGCTCAATTGAAAAAATTCGTGAAGCGATTAGTTCAGCAGATCGTATCACAGGAAAGAATCTAACACTACCGATTCTTGGTGCAATATTATTTATTGCTGAAGGTAAAACGATAAAAATTCGTGCAACAAATTTAAGTCTTGGTATTGAAATAGAAGTTCCTGCAAAAATCGAACAAGAAGGCACTGTAGCAGTAAAAAGTGATGTCATCTCAACAGTGTTCGGAAGTATTCAAAATGGTACCGTTTCGTTCCAATTAGAAGGTGATATGCTTCGTATCACCACAAAGCAAAATACCATCTCTGTAAAAACTTTACCGTATGATGATTTTCCTACAATACCCGTTGTTTCTGGTGACTCATTCTCTATTCCAGGTAAAAAACTTATAGAAGGTATTCGTGCTGTTGCATATAGTGCTGCTGTTTCTGATATTAAACCAGAAATTTCAAGTGTATATATATATCCTGATCAAAATAATCTTGTCTTTGTTGCAACTGACTCATTTCGTCTTGCTGAAAAAAAGATTGCACTCAAAAAAGTACCTGAATTCGGTGGTATTCTTATTCCATTCAAAAATGTTGCTGAAATAATGAGAATTATTGGAGAATATACTGATGATGTGGCAATTTGTTTTTCAAAAAATCAACTTTCTATTCTCTATGAGTCTGTTTATATTACTTCTCGTTTGATTGATGGTATTTTTCCTGATTATAAACAAATCATTCCAAAAGAATTCACTACAAATGTTACCGTATTGAAGTCAGATATTGTTCAAGCACTTAAATTGTCACATATATTTTCTGACAAATTCAATCACATTACCCTTTCTGTTGATCCGGTGAAAAAATATTGTGCGGTCTATTCAAAAAATGTTGATGTTGGAGAAAATAACACTATCCTTGATACAGCAATTTCAGGACTTCCTGTTGAAGTGTCGTTAAATCATCGATATATGATTGATTGTTTTCAATCAATTCATGCAGATTCACTCACTCTTTCATTTACCTTGCCTAATAAACCAGTTGTTCTTCAAGGAGTTTCTGATCAAACATTTATGTATCTCATTATGCCGATGAATCGATAAGTATATATGTCGATAAATAATCTCGCACAATTTCTCGACGGTTTCAAAAAGAAATTTACTCAAGAAGAGGACTTTCGTGCAAATATTGAATTTGTGTTGAAAAAATATGCAAAGTCACAACCTGTTATATTCTCTATCGAGAGAGATGTGTTGTTTATTAAAACATCTCCTAGTGTAAAACAAATACTCTATCTCAAAAAACAAAAAGTATTGGAAGAAATAAATCTTCTTATCAGTCCTCGAAAGTTTTCTGACATAAAATAAAAAACACCGTGATTGATTACGGTGTTTTTTATTTTATTGAATTGTAGAAAATGTTACTTCTGTTTCATTTTTATTAAAGACACTATCTACAATAACTGCTTTTAGATTATGTGTTGTTTCCGTACTGTATTCTGATGGAGTGAATGAAATATTCCATGGTGCATTTTTGATACTACCGATCAGTTGATCATCAAGGTAATAATCAACTCGCTGTATTGGATACACACCTTGAGTAGAAACAATTACTGTTATAGGTGTTGTATTTGATGATGAGATTGTTCCTGAAGGAGATAGTATTGTAATATTTGGTTTATTTGCTTCTGTGTGAACATCATCATAGAGTGTTGGTTTTTCTAGAGCACTTGTGGTGTTGTATGCACCTTTGTTTTGTGCCCACCAGTTTTGTACTGCAATTTCCCATCTTTCGTATTGGGGATCAGATTGAGGATTATCTTGGAGTGGTCCGAGAGGATTATTTTTTTGCACCCAGTGAAGAATAGAGTGTACGTTAGTGATAACTTTTTCTTGTCGTGTTTCTTCTGGTGTGAGTTCTGTTGCAAGTTTTTGTGAAATGGTGTCTATAACAAATCCTTCTCCACCTTGCCATAATCCTCGAATCATCGGTGCACCTGCGGTTCCTGTATATACTTCAGGTTCTTCAAATCGTTCTACAGGGACAGTTTTCAAAATCTCATTCATAAATGCGCGCCAGAGTGGTCCGGCAATTGCTGCAGAAGATTTAATCATCGGAGTATTCTCATTGTTACCTGCCCAAACACCCACTACGATTGATGGTGTATATCCCATGACCCATGCGTCTTTGTTGTTGTTGGTTGTACCAGTCTTTGCCGCTACTTGTCTGTTGCCGAAATACAACACTGAATTTGCTCCAAATGTTGGTATTCTCGCATTGTTATCAGAGAGAATACTACTCAATTTGAGTACTGCTTGTTTGTCGAGAACTTGTTGAGGTCTATCTTGGTATGTTTCAAGAACGGTATTTTTCTCATCTTCTATACTGAGGATCCCACTGTATGGACGGTGTGTACCATTTGTTGCAAATGTTGCGTACGCACTTGTCATATCAAGTAGCCTCACTTCTCCTCCTCCAAGAACAAGTGTAAGTCCGTATTCAGCAGCATCTTTAAGGGAAGTGATACCCAGATCTCGTGCGGTCTTGAGTGCATTGTCTATTCCTATGAGGTACAGCAGTTTTACTGCAGGAATGTTACGTGATTCACCAAGTGCGCTTCGAAGAGAAATTGGGCCTTTGTATTTGTTGTCGAAATTATCGGGCATATAACAATTTGATTTCGGTCCACGGATAGGTTGTCCATACGCATTACAACTTCCACTAAATTCAGTTGGTACATCAAAGAGTGCTGTTTCTGGTTGGTATCCTTGCTCAAATGCAGTCACATAGACGAATGGTTTGAATGAAGATCCTGGTTGTCGATATCCTGTCGTAATATTGAAATTACCGTCGATTTCTTTGTCGAAATAATCTCTAGACCCGACCATTGCAAGAATCTGTCCTGTTTTTGGATCAATTGCGACAAGTCCGGCATTTTTTGCTTTATATGCTTTTTCGTTTTCAAATGCATATTTTTTGACAATTTCCTCAGCTTTTTGTTGTAATGTGTAATCAAGTGTTGAAATAATTTTTAACCCACCTGTTGTTATAAGATCTTCACCATATTTTTCCTCGAGCGCCTCTGTCAGAAAAAATACAAAGTGTGGTGCCTTGATACCAGTTGTTTGTTGTGGTTTGAATGTCACCACTTCTACTACTGCTTTGTCATATTCTTCTTGTGTAATAAATCCAAGTTCTTTCATACGAGAAAGTACGAGATTTTTACGAGTATCAAGTCGTTCACGATTTTTCTTATAAGGTGAAAGGACTGTCGGAGATTGCGGTAGTGCTGCAAGATATGCGGCTTCTGCAATGGTTATGTCTATTGGATTTTTACCGAAGTATGATTGTGATGCTTCTTGTACACCATAAATAGCACCACCATATGGTGCTTCATTGAGATACATTGCCAAGATGTCTTCCTTTGACATTGATTGTTCAAGTTTGAATGAAAGTACCCATTCCTTGAGTTTGCGCGCGATTGTTTTATCTTTAGTGAGGACAGAGTTTTTGACAACTTGTTGTGTGATTGTTGATCCTCCTTGTGTAACACCGCCTGGGGTGAGGTTGGCAATAATCGCACGGATTACTGATGTTGGTCGTACACCTTTGTGTGAATAAAACTCAGCATCTTCGATCGCAATGGTGGCGTTCTTTATTGTCGTACCCATAAGGTCTGGTGTGATAACGGTACGTTTGATCGACGTATTTGCATCATAGAGAAGAATCTCACCTGTACGGTCGTATATTTTTGTTGAACTTTCTATTTTACGGTCCTCAAATGATTTGAAATCTGGAATTTGGAGTGTACTAATCCAGATAATAATACCACTGAAACCAATAATTCCAGCCCCAAGGATTAAGAATAAAATATTTTTGATACGATGCGTGTGCTTTTTTTGTGTACTCATATGTTCCTTTAATAGTAGCATTGTTTGAGGACAAAATGTATAAAATATGATAGAGTATCGTATATGATTTCTACTGATAAAAAACATATTACTGACCTTCTTACACGCGGTGTTGAGGATTTGTTTGTAAAAGAACATTTAGAAACAGCCCTTCTTTCAGGTAAACAACTTCGTGTAAAATTCGGTATTGACCCAACAGGACCAAAACTACATCTTGGCCGTGCCGTCGGTCTTCGAAAATTAAAAGCGTTTCAAGATCTCGGACACCAAGTTGTTATTATTGTTGGAGATTTTACTGCACAGATTGGTGATGCATCAGACAAGACTGAAAAACGCCCAATGCTCTCTCGAGAAATGGTGAATGAAAATTTTAAAGATTATAAAGAACAAATTTCAAAAATACTCGACATTTCAAAAGTAGAATTTGTATACAACAGTGATTGGCTTGATAAACTTGGTTTTCAAGAAATCACACAACTTGCAGAATGTTTCAGTGTGCAACAAATGTCTGCACGAAGAAATTTCAAAGATAGACTCGAGCGTGGAGATGAGATATCTCTTCGAGAATTTTTATACCCATTGATGCAAGGATATGATTCTGTTGCGATTAAAGCAGATGTTGAAATTGGAGGGTTTGATCAATTGTTTAATTTGAAAGCAGGACGAGTAATTCAAAAACATTTTGATATGCCAGAGCAAGATGTGCTCACTGTACAAATGCTCGAAGGAACAGATGGTCGTAAAATGTCTACCAGCTGGGGAAATATTGTAACGATAGTAGATGAACCATCTGACATGTATGGCAAGATCATGGCTCTTCGTGATGAGTTAATAGTAAAATATTTTACTCTGTGTACTGACGTTTCTACGGAAGAAATTGAAATAATTACAAAAGAATTAGAAACAGGAACAAATCCTCGAGATGTAAAAATGCGACTCGCACGAGAAATTGTAAAAATGTATCATTCTGAAGAATTAGCAATACATGCCGAACAGGATTTCATCAGTAAGTTTCAAAAGAAAGAAATTCCAGATGAGCTTGAAAAAATAAGTATTTCAGAAGGGAGCACCCTTGTTGAAGTCTTGCTTGAAAAAGGAATGATTGATTCTAAAACCGCTTGGCGAAGACTTGTAGAAGATGGAGCTGTGACAAACCTTGAAACAAAAGAAAAAATTACTGATATAGATTTTGTACCGCAAGGAAAAACACTCATTAAAATAGGTAAGAAAATATTTATTGAATGTATTATAGATTAATATAAAAACATCCGCACAATAGCGGATGTTTTTATATTAATATTCGTCTTCAAGAGGTAAATCATCATCCTCTTCTTCTGTGAGTGTGTCGTCTTCAAACGCACTAAGTAGGTCATCTCCTCCGACACCAAACTCACTGTCAATGATACCTTTTTTACTTATTTCATCTTCGTCAGGCATATATGTATATTATTGTATATATATTATAAAAACATTACTTATAACTGATTGTATATATGTACCAAAAGTAGATTTTCTTTGCAAGTGTCATCTATAAATCCTGTGGAAAAGTTTTGTGTATTAGTGATTAAAACGTTCACATGCAAAACAAGTCAGTCCAATTGCGATCGCATCTACTTCATCATCAAGCATTTTTTTGTTGTTAGTATTGATCAATTTTGTCGTCATGGTGTGTACATTTTCTTTTGTGGCACTGCCGTATCCAGTGACGGCAAGTTTAATTTGGTTTGGGGCATATTCATAAAAGGTGAGTCCATGTTTCGCTGCTTCGTATGAGATTACTCCACGCGCTTCGGCGACACCGAGTGCTGTGGTGGTGTTTTTTGCAAAGAATAATTTTTCGATAGCAATGCTTTCTGGTTTGTATGTAGTAATAATACCGCCAAGCGCATCACCGATTTCTTTCAATCTGTTTGGAAACGTTTGTTTTTTGTCTGTGATAATACATGTTGAAAAGAGGAGTGTCTCTTTGCCTCCAATGTTTTTTTCGAGTATGGCGACACCAACTCTGTCGAATCCTGGGTCAATAGCAAGAATAATCATTATCAGTAGTGTATAGGTTTTACCGATTTGCTTCAAGGAGTATCATTTTTTCTAGAAAATTTGATACGATATAGATATGAAGAAAAATAATTCTCCGTGGCTTACTCAATTACACAAAGATCGAAACAGTGTTTCTTTGCAAAAAGATATACATACTGATGTGGTGGTTGTTGGTGCAGGAATCGCTGGTATTACTACGTTGTATTTTTTACTTACACAAACAGACAAACATGTTGTGGTTCTTGAAGGTCATAAAATAAGTCATGGCGCGACTGGTCATAATGCTGGGCAAGTGGTGGCTGAGTTTGAAAAACCATTGAAAGAAATCGTTCTTGAACACGGTATTGAAAAAGCTGTTGCGGGTGTTCATTCTATTGAGCTGGCCTGGGATTTGCTCAAGGAAATTTTAAAAGAAACAAAAATCACCGTTCCTTTTCATGAGTTTGTTGGGTGTGGTGGGTATTCAGAATTAGTGCAACTCGTTAACGATCTTGAAACAGAAAAGATAAGAAAAGAGCACGGACTCCCATCTTTTCCTATTCTTGTTTCTTTTGAGTCCGGATGGTTTACACAAATTCCAGAAGTCTATAAAACTTTATGTAAAGAAGTTCCTCAAGAAGAAATTCTTGAGCGACTCGAAGTTCTACATCCTGATTATCATGCTGTTATACAGCAAAATAAAGCAGTGCTCAACAGTGCGCTCTTCACGGAGAAGCTTGCACTCTGGTGTCTAGAAAAATTTCCTTCACGATGTAGTATTTTTGAATATAGTTTTGTGCATGGTATTGAACTAGAAGAAAAAACCCCTGTAGTGATTACCAATGAAGCAAAAGTTTTTTGTGAAAAAATAGTTTTGTGCACCAATGGATTTGAGAATTTCTATATTCACGATACAAAAGGTATCGACATCGATGGAAAGTTTCACCATGTTGTACAAGGTGCTGTGGGATATATGACAGGATTTGTTTCTGAGCACCTAGAAAAATATATGGCAAATTATTATTATGATACAGGTAAGATTCGCGGTAATGATCCGTTTTCTTCAGACCCATATTTTTATGTAACAAAAAGAAATTTTAATCACGATGCTGGTATGTTTCAGCTCACAACAATTGGTGGACCAGAAGTCCGGCTGGATAATAGAGAGATATATCATCGAGAATTTGAAACAGCTGATGAGTTACAGAATGCAAGTGTGCGATTTGCAGAACAGCATTTTGATATGACTGACGTTGAACAGAGATTTTTTTGGCACGGACTTATGGGATATACGACGAGCGGTGTACGTCTTGTAGGACCAGAGCCACTTGAACCAAGACTTCTCTATAATCTTGGGTGTAATGGGGTTGGTATTTTGCCAAGTATTATGGGTGCTCGAAAAATAGCGAGACATGTGAATGATGAAAAGGTAGAAGAAACCATTTTTGATCCGAGAAGATAAAGTGTTTTGAGAATGTGTCAAAATAGACTATGATTTGAGTGTAATGAAAGAGCTATACATACAAGAAATTCAAAGGTATTTTAAAGACGAAAATAGTTCAGAGCACTCATATCGAACAACTTTTGAAAATTATCTCAAAGAAATTTTCCCCGCAACCGAAGGATATTTTACCCAGCAAGACCAAAGAGCAATCAATGGCAATAAGCCTGATTTTATTATTATCAAAAATGGTATACCTGTTTTATATATAGAAGTCAAAAAAGTTGGCGAAGATTTGGATAAAATTGAAAAATCAAATCAAGCAGATAGATATTTTGGATATGACAATCTGATAATTAGTGACTACGTTGATTTTCGATTTTTTAGAAATGGTCATAAATATGGAGAAAATATTATATTAGCGACTTGCGATAAAAAATCTCGGATACTAACTCCTGTAAAAGAAATTGAAACACTCTCTCGAGAAATTCTTGATTTTACTCATTCACATAAAGAACCAATAAAAAGTGGTAAGCAACTCGCTCGTATCATGGGAGGAAAAGCACAGCGTATTCGAGACAACGTTCGAGATATGCTTATTTCTGAAGAGAAATATGTTGATCTTATAAAAATGCGAAACGTGGTAAGGGAAAATCTTATTTCAGGACTTGATGATGAGGCATTTTCTGATATGTATGCACAGACTCTAGTGTATGGGCTTTTTGCCGCAAGATACAATGATGATTCCATGGATACTTTTTCTCGTATAGAAGCGAGAGAGCTTGTACCAAAGACCAATCCTTTTCTCCGATCATTCTTTGACCACATTGCGGGGGAATCTTTTCCTGAAAGGTTACGGTTTATTGTAGATGAGCTGTGCGAAGTATTTTCTCATGCCAATACAAAAGAATTGATGAAAGAATATTACAAACTTGATCTTTGGGGAAAAACACACAAAGCACCAGATCCAATTATTCATTTTTATGAAGATTTCTTGAAAGAATATGATGCAAAGAAAAAAATGGATATGGGAGTATTTTATACGCCGCTACCAGTAGTGCAATTCATCATTCGTGCAGTAGATAGTATTTTGAAATCTGAATTTGGATTATCAAAAGGTCTTTCTGATACGACAAAAATTTCAGCTGATAAAAAAGAAATTGATTCAAAAACAGGAAAAGAAAAGAAAATTCAAAAAGAATATCACAAAGTTCAAATACTTGATATTGCTACAGGAACAGGTACTTTTTTGAATGAAGTCATCAACCATATTCACACTGATTTTAAAGGACAAGAGGGTCGCTGGTCATCGTATGTTAAAGATGATCTGTTACCACGACTGCATGGATTTGAATTGATGATGGCATCGTATACTATCGCTCATTTGAAATTAGGAATGACGTTACATGACAGTGGTGTCACTGATTTAAAAGAACGTATTGGTGTCTATCTAACGAATACTCTCGATAAACCAGTTGATTACGCGAATCAAAATACACTTTTTGGAATTATGGACAGTATTGCAGAGGAATCAAAAAGTGCATCACGAGTAAAATCTGAATTCCCAATTATGTGTGTCATTGGCAATCCACCATATTCTGGTATTTCTCAAAACAAAGAATATACCGATAATAATGTCTATAAAGTAGAACCAGGGGGATTACAAAAATTACAAGAACGAAAGCATTGGCTCGATGACGATTATGTAAAATTCATTCGCATGGCAGAAAGTTTGATTGAGAAAAATGGCGAGGGGATTATCGGTATGATTACAGCTCATGGATACATAGATAATGCGACATTCAGAGGAATGCGATGGCACTTAAGCAAAACATTCGACAAGATATATATTGTCGATTTGCACGGAAATAGTAATAAAAAAGAGACCTCCTTAGATGGATCAAAAGATGAAAATGTGTTTGATATTAAAACTGGCGTTTCAATTATTTTAGGAATTAAAAAATCTGATTCTAAAAACAAAAAACTTGCGCAAATATATAAGACAGATTTATATGGACAAAGAAAATTAAAATTTCAAAAAATAGATGATGCGACAATTGAAAATATCGAATGGTTGATATTACCAGAAAATAATGATTTATGGATACTTGAAGGTGCGGGAAAATCTGACTATCAAAAAGGATTTTCTGTTGCAGAAATGTTTTCTAAAAATACAACAGGAATTGTGACAGGGATTGACAAACTTTCTATTTTTGAAACCAAAGAAGAATTGAAAAAAACAACCGAAAACATACTTAGTTCAGTAGACCCGTATAAGGAGTTTGGTATTAAAGATGGTAGAAGAACAAAAAAAGAAGATAGAGTAAAGGAATTAAGAGAAGCGTCAGGTGGTATACCAACACCAATTTCTTATCGACCTTTTGATACAAGATGGATGTACTACACAAAAGGTTCTGAAGTTTGGATAAATTCTCCTCGACCAGAAATAATGCAACATTTTGTGAATAGAGAAAATCTAGGATTAATATTCATGAGGCAATCATCAGATAACTTTGATTATAATCATATCATTATTTCAAAATATATTGTAGATAATCGATTTATGTTTAGTGCAAAAGGTATTACTCAGGAAAATCCGCTTTATTTATACACTGACCAGAATGAAAAAATTCCAAACCTCAATAAAGAAATTTGGTCAAAGGTAAATAAAATTGTCGGAGAGACAACACCAGAAAATATTTTGGATTATATTTATGCAGTACTACACAGTCCAACCTATCGTGAAAAATACAAAGAATTCTTAAAAATTGATTTTCCACGCGTTCCATATCCAGAAAATAAGAAGAAGTTCTTTGTATTGGTAAAATTAGGTGAAAAATTACGAGGATTGCATTTGATGACTGATCCTATGGTGAATAATTTTATTACAATATATTCTGTAGCAGGGGATGATGTGGTAGAAAAAATTACATATAAAGATGGGAATGTATATATTAACGCAAACCAATACTTCGGAAATGTTCCAGAGGTTTCGTGGAATTTCTATATTGGTGGCTATCAACCAGCACAAAAATATTTGAAAGATCGTAAAGGAAGAAAATTAACCAATGATGAAATAGAACAATATCAAAAAATCATCAAAGTGTTAGTTGAAACTGAAAAAATAATGAAAGAAATAGATATCTTGTAAACAAAAAAAACCGCAATGCGGTTTTTTTTGTTTTTGAGCGAGGTGTACCTTTCTATCGCTATCATGGAATTGCTTTTCTGTTTTTATATATTTCCGCTTATCTCTTTCTATCAAGCACTATATAATCCAGTACGTTTGCTCAAGCACCTCTATTTTTTGTGACAAGAATTGCAACACCAGAAACACCCATCAATCTCTTCTTTGTGTTTAGGATATTGATTTTTTGCTACAAGAAGTGCATCTTTGCAGTTGTTGAAATATCCAACAAAAAGGCGATTCTCTAAAAGAGGTAAGTGGGTGCAGTTATCCACATTGTGGATTTCATAATTTTCTCCACTCAATGAATCTTGTTTGTTGTCATTTAATATATATTTACTCATAAGTATGTATGTAATTAAATCTAATAATGTCAGATCGACTACACTGACACCTAATTTTACATTTTTACAATATAAACAGTCAAATTGCAAAATACTGTGGATAATGTTAATATCTAGATATGTCTACATGGATACAAACAAAGCGTAAATTAGCAGGATTGTCTCAATCATCTGTTGCTGAAACATTGGGTATTTCAAGGCCTACGTATATAAACCTTGAAAAAGGAATATCAAAAATAACAGAACAACAGAAAGCAACTCTTTCTGAACTTTTTACTATGTCAGAAGCAAAGATGGAAAAGTACAGTAAAAAACCAACCACTATAGAGACGGTATTTTTAAAAAAGATACCTAAAGAAAACATTGAAAAGTTTCAAGAAGTATTGTTGTATATTTTAGGAAAAGTTGGAAGTCGTCCCAATATTGGACAGACAGCGATATACAAATTACTTTACTTCATAGATTTTGATTATTACGAAAAATATAATGAATACTTGATTGGAGCTACATATATAAAAAATACATACGGACCAACACCTGTATCTTTTAAGAAAATCGTGAAAGAAATGGAACATTCTGGAAGATTAGTTGAAGTAAAAAGTACTTATTTTGATAAAGATCAGACAAAGTACGTTCCTGCTCAAGAGGCGGATGTGAGTGTTTTTTCTGGTAAAGAGTTGAAACATATTGATGATGAGCTAGAAAGATTGGCACACCTGACAGCAAAGCAGCTTTCAGAATTGTCGCACATAGATACTCCGTGGTTTGTAGCAAAAGAAAGAGAGGTTTTAAATTATAGACACGTTTTTTATCGTCCAGAAGAAACTTCTGTGGGAGAATATGAACCACTTTAAAAGATTGCCGGAATTTGAAAAAGAGTTTAAAAAGCTTTCCAAGAAGTGGCGAAGTTTACTGTCTGATATAAAAGACTTTGAACAAATTATTGAAAAAAATCCGACAGGGTTTGGTAATAATTTTGTTATTATTCACAATGGTGAAAATGTTAAAATCGTAAAATCTCGTCTGGCTTGTGAGTCTTTGGGAAATAGAAATGTAAGAATCATTTATGCATATCATCAAGATAAAATCGAATTTATGTATATAGAAATATATTTTAAGGGTGATAAGGAAAACGAAGATAGAGAAAGAATAAAAGCATATCTTTCAGATAAGAAATAAAAAAACACTATGTAATATAGTGTTTTTTTATTTATCTAACACATCAAAACCTAAATGTTCATACGCTTTCTTTGTTGCAATGCGACCTCTTGGGGTTCTTTCGAGAAGTCCGCGTTGCATGAGGTATGGTTCGACGACATCTTCAATTGTTGCATCTTCTTCAGAAAGCGCTGCAGCAATAGTTGAAAGTCCGACAGGTCCACCGTTGAATTTCTCTATAATAATTTCAAGTGTTGCGCGATCGATTTCAGAAAGTCCGAGTTCATCAATACCGAGTAGTGACAGTGCGAGGAATACCGTTTTCTGATCCAAGTCTTTTTTGTGGACTTGAGCATAGTCACGACATCGTTTGAGAAAATAGTTTGCAGTACGGGGAGTAAAACGACTACGTTTGGCGATTTCATCAAATGCATCATCGTTTACCTTGATGCCGAGAATATCTGCAGAGCGTGCGAGGATTTGTTTGATCTGTTCTTGGGAATAAAATTCTAGACGAAATACACCACCAGAGAAACGAGAGCGAAGTGGTGCAGAGAGGAGTGAGACACGAGTAGTTGCAGCAATGAGTGTAAATGGTGGAAGATCAAGTTGAATTGTACGTGCAGACGGGCCTTTGCCGATAATAATATCGAGCACACCAGACTCCATGGCCGGGTAGAGAACCTCTTCGATCATTTTGTTGAGGCGATGGATTTCATCAATGAAGAGAATATCTCCTGGAGAAAGATTTGTGAGGATTGAAGCAAGATCACCAACTTTTTCAATTGCAGGCCCTGAAGTAGATTTGAGTTGTCTGCTTGTTTCTTTTGCGATGAGGTGTGCAAGTGTCGTCTTGCCAAGCCCTGGTGGGCCATAAAAAAGAATATGTTCAGCGGTGTGTCCACGTTCTTTTGCGGCAGTAAGAAGTATTTTGAGGTTTTCTTTTATGGTATCTTGTCCAATATAATCATCCCAATTATTTGGACGAAGTGCTTGGTCCAAAAACTGCTCATCTTTTATTGGGTTTTTATTTGAGTCTTGTTCCATAAGGGTTTTTTAATATTGTACAAGATACCTGCATCAGGTGCTTGACAAATATCTAGAATATGCTATACTTCCATTAGAAGGTAGTATATTCTCATTCTAACACGGAGATGTGCATCTTGTAAGCAAGAGTGCAGAAATCTCTAAGCAATCAGCCTCTGGTTATATGTACTTGAGGAGGACGTTCTGGTTTTTATTTATAAAATACTGGTGCTATCCTTTGAAACTATATTACTTGCGTCTTTGATGTAAGGATTGTTTAGAGATTTCTCTATTTTTGTCTCAATAAAAAAACTTCACACAAAATTTTGTGTGAAGTTTTTTTACTTAAATTTTTTCTTCAAGATCAACGACACTTTGTGCTTCTTCTATTGTCGTGATTCCTCGGACTATTTTTACAACAGCATCTTCATGCATATCGAGAATGCCTTGTCCTCGCGCAACACGTTTGATTTCACGCTCACTTGGATTACTCGGAACAATTTTTTCTATCGATTCATCACTGAGTATTGCTTCGAATATACCGATACGCCCTTTGTATCCAGTGAAGTTACATACCTTACAGCCGACCGCTTCGTGCACACCGAGTGTTTTGGTGAGGTCGATATTATAATCATCAATATTCTTACCAGCATCTTTGGCATCTTTGAGAATTCCTCGGAGAAGCCCATCTTCTTCTGGCGTGAGTACCTTTGGTTGTTTACATTCGTTACAGAGTTTACGCAAGAGACGTTGTGCGATTGAGAGTGAGAGTGCTGATGGAAGTAGTTTTGCTTCAACACCGAGATCAATCAGACGAGGAATAACTCCAGCGGCATTGTTGGTGTGCAGTGTTGAGAACACAATGTGTCCAGTCAGTGCTGATTCGACGGCAATTTTTGCAGTTTCGTCGTCGCGGATTTCTCCGACCATGATCACATCAGGGTCTTGTCGAAGCGCTGCGCGCAATCCTTCGAGGAAGGTATAGCCCTTCTCACTGTTCGTCTGTGTTTGAGTGATGCCTTCAAGATGATATTCAACAGGGTCTTCGATGGTAATAATCTTAATTTGATCAGAATAGATTCTTCTCAAAAAGGCATATAGTGTCGTGGTTTTACCAGATCCTGTTGGTCCAGTAACGAGAATGAGACCATTTGGTTTACTGATTTCTTTTTCGATAATAGCAAACAGTTTTTGATCAATACCCATTTCATCCAATTTGACTTGAATTGATTTTGGATTAAGGAGACGCATAACGATCGATTCGCCGAAGGCACCAGGAATGACAGACACACGCACACTCACTTCTTCGTCGCTGATAAATATCGCAAAGCGTCCATCTTGAGCGATGGCTTTTGCGGTGAGTTTCATTCCTGAAATAAGTTTAATACGAGAATTGATGAGTTTTTCGACATCGCCAGAAAAAAAGTATATGTCTTGTAGTACACCATCGAGTCGGTATCGCAATCGAACGCGATCTTCTTCTGGTTCAATGTGAATGTCTGAAACACCAAGACCAATTGCTCCTGCAAGAACAATTTCAAGAATGTGAGAAGTTTTGTGAGAAGTTTTGTCTGTGACAACACCTTCGAGCAAGACTTTAATATCTTGCATGTTGTGAATTTTTGAACTGATTTCTGCAAGTGTGTCACCAGAAATATCGACACCGCCACTACGAGATTGTTCTGCAAAAGAAAGTTCTTTGTACCGCTGCCATGCTTTTTCCATACTTGCATGTGATGCAAGATAGACTGTCGGTTGGAATCCTTTTTTCTCAACACCTGCGATGAATGTCTTGAACTCATCACGTGAAGGTGAGAGTGTTGCGACGTGTAAATGCTTGCCGAGAATTTTGAATGGTGCAATACCAAGTTCACGCGCTTGTGTTTCAGTAATCATACGGAGTGCTTCACTTTCAATGAGTGTCATACCGAGGTTAATGTAGGGAATACCGTACTTAGTCTCAGCAAGCACTTGCAATAATTCCTCCTCTTCTTGTTTTTTGAGTTCATCAAGTTTTCTTTGTTGTTTTTCTTCATCAAATGCGAGCATAGTATGCATTTAGTATACAAGGTTTTGAGAAAAGGTAAGTTATTGACAAAAATCTTTTAATGTGATAGGATATAATCAGAATTAAGTATGAACCTCAAAACAACAAATAAAAATGAAAAAATCAATTTTTCTCGCACTGCTATTGCTGTGCACTGTAAAACATACCTTTGCACAACACAGCAGTGGTGTAGCAAGATATAAAGTCGAAAAAGATGGTATTCCTATGAAAAAGGAAAACTTCGAAAATCGATTAAGTGGTACAAACGATGATTTTACCAAGTATTTCAAATGGACACCTGAACAGTACGCTGTTTTGCTTAACAATGAAATCTTGAGTTATTACGCAAAGGAAGCAACAGGTGTTGCAAAATACTGGTCGCTTGAAGATATTAAGAAAATTCTTCGCGATAGTACTGTTATTTTACCACCCTCATATTTTAATGGGTGTTGGCAAACTTGTGGTATGGTTGCAGGTAAAAACGGACAAGCTATTTTCAAATGGTTTTCTCGAAACGCACGAAGTGTTGCCAATGGTGATGCAAAAACAGACGAAATGTTTGTGTGTGTTGTTATGAAAGCGTTTGGTGGAAAACCTCTTCCGATTCTTTCACTTAATTGTGGAAATGGTGTTCGATCTACTTGTGTAGAGCGAATTGTGTATGAAGAACCACAACCACAACCACTGCCACAAGCACTACCGGAACAACTACCGGAAGAGGAAGAAGATGAGTATGTTCAAAAAGAAGTAGTTGAGTATGAGTACGTGTGGGTAGACGTAACTCCTCCTGAGATTCATAACACAGTACTTAGAATGCAGTCAGATGTAATTCAACAGCAGGTTGTGTACAACAATCAACCACAACAACCTGTGTGTCAAAATCGTCCTCAAAATCCTTTATTATTTAATTATTTGGGCGGAGGAAATAATGCGGGATGGATTGGGGGAGGATTTCAACAACCCTCCAATTACTCTAATCAGCAGAGTTGGGCAAACAACCAATCTGCAAACAGTAGTAATGTTAATGACAATTCAAATGTTTTTAACAATAATACAAACGTGAGTTACACATCTCAACCCAGACCAAACACGAGTAATCCAAATACTTACACGAGTGGAAGTCCTGCCGGAGTCCCTGGTAGTAATGGATTGGGGTGGAATGGTCCAGGAGGAGTTCCTCCTTCTGGAAATAATGGTGGTCCTGTTGGTGTCCCT
>CAZJJM010000004.1:0-36837 GCA_964546355.1 uncultured Candidatus Saccharibacteria bacterium
TCTTGTCGGCGATATCGTTTACCAATGTTTCCATTGTCATCGAACATCACTCGTCCAAATCTTTTCTTCAACATCTTGAAAACCTCTTGTGATTTTTCTACGAGCTCAGGTTTGTTTTTCAAGAGTGGTGACACTGCACAGATAACTGGAGCAACAGAAGGTTTGAAAGAAAGGAAACTTCGTACTTCTCCCTCTGTGTGTTCTTCTCGATACACACTGCAAAGCACTGCGAGGATTGTTCTGTCGAGACCAAATGTTGGTTCGATAACATGTGGAATAATCTTTTCCTGAGTCTCTTCATCTTGGTATGTTAGGTTGTGATTGGTCAAATCAAAATTTGTCCGATACGCAATACCGTATAACTCTTTTTTTCCAAACGGAAAATCGAACTCGAAATCAACAGTTCTCTTTGAATAGTGAGCAAGATCTTCTTCTCCAACTTCAAGCTCATGAGTCTTTGCCGTATCAATACCGATCATCTCTATCCAATCTTTCATTTCATTTTTCCAGTATTCAAATTGTATTTTCCAGTCAGATTCACGGATGAAATATTCTATTTCCATTTGCTCAAATTCACGTACACGGAAAATAAAATCACGAGGTGTAATCTCATTACGAAACGCCTTCCCTATTTGCGCGGTACCAAAAGGTAGTTTTGGATGAAACGAATCAACAACATTTTTGAAATTCACAAACATACCCTGAGCTGTTTCAGGTCGAAGATATACTGTCGCAGAACTATCTTCTACTGCACCCACTTGAGTTTGGAACATCATATTGAAATTACGAGCCTCACCAGTAGGTGCACCACACGCATCACATACACCAGCCTTTTCAAGCTGATCAGCGCGAAATCTTTTTTTACATTTTGTACATTCAACAAGAGGATCAGTAAATGTATCTACGTGACCACTCGCCTTCCATACACCCGGATGCATAAGAATAGCAGCATCGATACCATACATATCTTGACGATCATCAACAAACTTTTTCCACCAAAGATGCTTGATGTTATTTTTTAGAGAAACACCGAGTGGGCCGTAATCCCATGTCCCCGCAAGTCCACCATATATCTCGGACCCTTGGTAAATAAACCCGCGACGCTTTGCGAGGGAGATTATTTTTTCCATTAATTCTTTAGGTTGTTGTTCCATATATACTAGAGACTACCGTGTCTGAGACTTTTTATCAAGTCGTGATTATTGTGTAACGACACCAGCTGTCGCCGTTGCACCTTCTTCTGAATTCAACTGGGTTGATGATGCGCGACCCTGACTTCGCAAGAGTGCTCCCGTAAATGTATCTGTTCCAGTCAATACAACCTCACTTGTAATCGCAGGGACACTGCCCACTTGCAACAATGACGGTTTCAATTCTACTTGGAAATACGCTTCTCGACGAGCAGGTACTGTACCTGAAGCACGGCCAACAGAATCAATTTTCCAGATAACTTCTCTCGTAACTGTATCATAGGTAATATTTTCACTCACTGGACTCGTACTGTTTTTCCATGTGACATAGATCGGTAATGTCGCTCGTACTTCTGCACCACTAACTGGATTCACTGAATTAGTCACGACCCAGTTCACTGTGTATGTCGTCTTCTTGTCAGCAGCAGGAGGAACAGCACCAGAATTTCTCAATGGACCTTTGTTGTAATATGTTCCGGTCGTGACCTGAAGATCGGAAATGAATTTAATTACTCCTTTTTCAAAACTATCTATTGACGCATCTGCACCACCGCCACCAGACTGACGACCGCGGATACTTACTGCCAACTCAATACTTGGGTTTTGGACAACGCCTTGTGGAGTAATCAACGAAAGAGATTGTAGCGAGAAACTCAAGCGACCTTTGTCACCTGGCTCAACAAGATCAAATCCAGATGTAGTGTTTTTATTCCAAACAATCTGATTGTTTGATGAATCATAAAATCCACCAAGTGCTGTTACTGCATTTCTATTGAATACATTTCCAGAAAGCGCGACAACTACTTCGACATCACTAATAGACACAGGAAGGTTATTTGTCCACTCAATCTGAACTGGAATTGTTTGACGACTTTTTGCATTGAATGTTGGAGCATTTTTACCATCAATAAAAATCTTGGCGTCAAGAAATGGTTGCTCAAGGGTAATCGTATGCGCGAGAGAATTATAAATAACTCCTACTCTTGATTCATCACTCGGATCAGCAGACCCAGCAAACACACGAAATGATTGCTGTTCATTTTCTTGCCCTTTCACTGTACCGACGATAGTAATGGTCTTTTCTGTACCATACGCAAGATCACCAAGATCCCACAGTGTCGTGCCGTATCGTGGATTTGGTGTAGCAGACTTGAATTCAAATCCTGGAGGATACTCTACGAGCAATCGCATATTTTGTGCAATCTGATCTGTTGCAAGTGACGCTTTTATGTTCAGTGTAATATCTTGATTTGGTGTAATAGACTTTGGTGCATCAATCACAATATCAAGTGGAGCACTGTTGATATTAACCGTGTAATATTTATCTTTAATGAAAATTGCATTTGATCCAGGCACTCGATATTGCAAACGAATTTTGACTTCACGTGTTGTACCTTGTTCTCCATAGAGGACAAGTTTGGTTGTTTCAATATAGGTCTTCCCTGCTTCGATGGTACCAATTGCTTTACGTGTACGATTCATATCAGACGCCAGCGCACCAGCAGAACCTCGAGGATATTCAATAAGAAGATCAGCGAGATCAAGTGGAACAGCATTATCATTTTTAATCTGAATTTCTATTGGCAACTCTTCTCCACCATTAGTAAATGAATTTCCAAGCACCGTAATATCTACATTCTCAGTAGAAATAGTTCTTGTGCCTCGATAAAACATAAATCCTGCAAATGCGAGTGCGCAGAAAAATATGATAAGAGAAGCGAGAAAGAATTTTTTGAGTATTGGTTGTCGCACGGTAAGTTTTTGTTCTATATCTTGTACATTTTTCTTGAATCCCCATGCTCGAGGAATGATATATTCCACAGGACGAAGCATTCGACGAGGACGTTTCTTTATCGCATCAGGATTAGTGCTGTACAATCTGCGATTAAGATCATTGAGTTTATTTAATTCATCATTATTGTCCATAGATACCTACAGTATATCACAGGTATTTTAATACAATTGCGAAGCACGTAATGCTCTGTTGATATGTGATACGAGTATTGGTCGATGTTTTTCTACTTGCTCATAAAACAAGACATCTCCTATTTTTGGAATATCATCTGACACATCTTCTTCATCACCTCCATATCCCAGAAGTGTCACTATTTTGAACACAGTACCTATTTCAAGTAATGCATATTTTTCACTTGCACTCGTATCAATCTTTCCAACCTCATCATATGTCGACATAACATAATCAAATAACTCAGCATGTGACTCTTCCCCACTACATAACCGAGAAAGAACCTGTGCAATACGACTACAGACATAGAGTTCTTTTTTATTATCTAGATTTTTAGGAAATTGCTGCATTGATGTAGCACTGGTAATCCGCCAGAATTCCTTGCCTTGGACAAGATCAACTCGCACATAGGACAAATCTTGTAACGCATATTTCAGTTTTGATTTTGCGAGCCTCACACCTTGTGCCGAAGCACGAATCATGCCGAAATCACGAGTAAATAACTCGTATACCTTGTTGGCTTCACCAAATACTGCTGAACCTACAATAAGTGCATCGGTGTGGAATTTGTGGTGCATATATATGGGAAGTATACAAAATATATATACTGATATAGGTATTGACAAAAAGCATTATATATGATAGTATATACTCAGATTTGTTATATTTATCGGGTTTTCTATACATTGTACGGTTGAACGTAGAATCGATAGAAAACCCCCTAAATATTTGAAAAATGAACACAAAACAAAGTCAATCATGGATACTCGTAACACATCACAAACCGCATTTCGATGAAATGTTGGCTATGTATTTATTACAAAACCATCCTAAATCAGAACAAAAATATCCGGGAATAACAAAATCCAACGGTATAAAATTCTGGAATCCTGGAAGTGAAACACCTGACGGCAAAAGCTGGCAAGAATGGTTAAAGAAAAATCATCTTCTGATAGGTGTAGGCGGAAGCCAGTATGACGAACATGCTTCCTTAAAAGAAGATCGTAAAGAAAATGAATGCGCGGCAACATTAGTAGCAAAAGATCTGGGTATTGAAGATGAACCTCAGTTGCAACAGTTACTGAAATATGCCAAAAGAGTAGATCTTTCCGGCAGCACAGACCAATTCAGTTTAGCTTCTTTGATTAATTTATATCAAAAAAGCTATCCAGACGATGAAAAATCCCAAATGACTATCATCAACTGGGCGATGCAGGCTATTCATATTAAATACTTAGAGCAAAAAACATTTTTTGAAACTTCTGTAGATGAATTTAGAAAAAATGCACAGAGTGAAGTAATACAATCAAAAAACATTCGTGGTAAGATAAAAAACTTTACTGTAGTGAGTATTATTTCTGACGATCCAAATGCGAAAGCTGTTGCAATGTCAACTTACGGTGTAAATGCCGATGTAGTAATAATACAAAAGAAATCACAAAACACTATTGCTATTATTACAAAAAAGCAAAGTCTGGTTCCTGTTGATAATATTGTTCGCATAATCAGGACAAAGGAAAATGCCAAACGTAATTTTATCGGTGCAACAAAAGAATCTTTAGTGAATGAAAAGAGTTTGTACGAAAATGATCCTTGGTATTATTTCAAAGATGCCGGGATGCTTCTGAATGGTTCAGAAAGAACCAAAGACAACAAATTTCCTACACGTCTTCCTTTTAATGAAATCGTGATGAGTGTAAAAATTGCATTGAACAATAGATTCCACCAGAATCACTATGTAACATGCAACCAAGGAATTTGTGCCGGAAGTAAATGTCCTTGGTATTGTTATGGACTAAGTAAATGTTCAGAAAAAAAAGTTGCTGCTTGATTTTATTCAAGAAGCAAAAAGCGGATCTTTAAACAGATCCGCTTTTTTTAATTGCTATTTAATTTCTATTCGATATTGTATTCCTTCTATATCTATCACTTCCCCGTGTTCAAGTGTAGTATACGTAATGCTATCTGCTTGTACGATTTTTCTGAATTCTTCTTCGTGAATTCCAAGCAAGTTTTGAACTTCTATCGACACCGTTATAGCTATTCTATCTTGTGGTGTGAGATCCATCTTCTTACGAAGATCTTGTACTGCACGAACAAATTCTCGATACAATCCTTCTTGTTTCAATTCTTCAGTTATATTTGTATCGAGCATCAATTCTGCTTCCTGTGTAGGATCCATTCGTACCGCTTTTACATTCAACTCATCTTTGATGAGTTCAGTATATGCATCTGAAAGGATGTATTTTTTCAACACAATACTTGCAAGTGGTTGACGCACCTTGAGTCCTGCTTTTTGCCGTGCTTCGAGTCCAAGTGTAACGATACGACGTGTTTCTGCCATAGCGCGAATCACTTCTTCGTCGACTCCCCGCTCGCTCGGCCATGCACAAAGATGTACACTTTCTACAGCAGAAAGATCATGTTCTCGCACAAGTTTCTGATACAAATCTTCTGCAAGAAATGGCATGAACGGTGCAATAATTTTAATGAATTCTTCAAACACAAATCCAAGTACTGATTGTGCGTGCATCATGTCTTCTTGATCATCACCCTTGAGACGTTCTCGTGATCGACGGAGGTACCATGTAGAAAGATCATCAATAAATGATTCTATTGGTCGAGTAGCTCGATCGAGCTCGTATGCTTTCATCCCAATATTCACATCACGGATTGTTTCGTTAAGCCGAGCAACAATCCATTGATCAAGTACATGGGGAGAAAACGCAGAGTGAGCAACTTTCACAGATCCACGGTACATTTCGTAAAACGTAAAGACGTTATCCAGTCTCATAATATTTTTACGAAGGACTTCACCGAGGTCTTTATCGGAAAAATTCATATCTTCTCCATGAGATGCAGGTGAAGATACAAGATAAAACCTGATGGCATCTGCGCCAAATTTATCAATCGCAAGCTGTGGATCAGTGTAATTTTTGAGACTCTTTGACATTTTTTGACCATCAGTAGCAAGGACAATACCATTGACCACCACCTGCTTGTATGGACTTTTATCGAAGAGTCCTACACCAAGGACAAGGAGGCTATAGAACCATCCTCGGGTCTGATCAATTCCTTCTGCAATAAAATCTGCTGGGAAATTATTGTAAAAAAGTTGTTGCTGTGCGAATGGATAGTGAAATTGCGCAAATGGCATTGATCCAGATTCAAACCAGCAATCAAACACATCAGAAATACGATTCATGTCAGCACCACACTCACAAGTAAGCACTACCCGATCAATATATGGTCGATGTAAGTCGAGTACGTATTGTGCATCATGAGAAAGTGGACGGAAATCAAGTTCACGAATTTCTGCATTCACAAATGGTGTGAATGTTTTATTCACCATATTCACAGACTGTACAGGATTGTACCCTGCAGCAACAGCGGTCATCATCCAGAGCGGTGTCCCGTGACTCACGATAAGAATTGTTTTGTTCTGATACTTTTCTTCTAGTTCATAGAGAACTTCGGCCATGCGTTTCTTCACATCGGCATATGATTCACCTTCTGGTATTTGCATATCAAATGTTTCTGCGACTTTTGGATACTCATTATGAAAGAGTTCCCAAGTTTTACCATGATATGTACCAACATTAAATTCACGAAGTCGTTCATCTGCAATTGTGTGCTCATCTGCAATATTGAGAGATTGTTTCAATGTTGCAACTGTTTCTTTGGTGCGGACAAAATCAGAATGAATAATCATATCGATTTTCTTATGAGCAAGTGATTGGCCAGCGAGTTCAACTTGTTGCACACCTCGTGCAGTAAGACGATCGGGTGCATCAACATGACAACTAATACCAAGATTAATGTTTTGATCTGATTCACCATGACGCATAAGAATATATGTATTACCAGAATGTTTTGTTTTAGATCTTACATCCTCAACACTCTTACCTATATGTGTTTTTTCACAGGCAGTACATTTCCACACAGGAAGTGGTGCGCCCCAATATCGTGTACGTGAAATAGCCCAGTCGCGCATATTCTCAAGCCATTTACCGAATCGTCCATCGCGAACGTGTCCAGGCACCCAAGAGACAGATTGATTTGCTTCAATGATTTTGTCTTGTATTTTTGTTGCACCGACAAACCATGACGATGATGCGTAGTTTAAGAGTGGTGTATTACAACGCCAACAATGTGGGTATGAGTGAGTAATTTTTTCTTTATCAAATAAACTCCCCTTTCCGGCAAGATATTTAATGATTTCAATATCAGTCTTCTGATGATCATCTTTTGGCTTCACAGAAAGTCCTACAAAATCAGTAACTTCTGATTTGAAGGTACCGTCTGTCTTAACATGTTGTACAAATGGTAAATTATTAACCTTACCAAGATTCATATCATCCTCACCAAATGCAGGTGCAATATGTACAACACCAGTACCAGTATCAAGTGTTACAAATGACGCAGGATATATTTTCCATCCACGCTCGTGATTAGCAAGTGTCACATCTGCACTATAATACGTAAACGGTGGAACATATCCACGTCCAACAAGTGCAACCCCTTCTTCAAGAATTGTGTATGCTTGTTTGATCACACTCAATCGATCTTTTGCGAGAATATATTTTTTGTCTGCAATCGCAATTTTCACATACGTGAATTCTGGATTAATCGCGAGTGCGACATTACCCGGAAGTGTCCACGGCGTCGTTGTCCATGCGATTACTGATGTATCTGGCTCATCAACAAGTGGAAATGACACATATACAGAAATATCAGTAATATCCTTGTACCCTTGATTCACTTCAAAGTTTGAAAGTGTTGTCTCACAACGTGGACAAAGTTGCATCGCTTTGTATCCTTCATAGATGAGTCCTTTTTCGTGAAGGGTATGAAATGCCCACCAAATTGATTCAGTGTATGTGGCATCCATCGTCTTGTAATCATCTTGCATATCAACCCAGCGACCCATGCGAGGAACCATTCTCTCCCATTCATGTGCAAATCGAAGCACACTGTTTTTTGCAGCAATGTTAAATGCTTCAATACCGTATTTCTCAATATCTTTTTTTGTATTTAGTCCGAGTTCTTTTTCAATAATATTTTCAATCGGTAATCCATGACAATCCCATCCCCACTTACGATATACACGTTTACCACGCATTGTTTCGTATCGAGGAAATACATCTTTAATAGTGCCGGCAAGTAAGTGCCCATAGTGTGGTGTTCCAGTACCAAATGGTGGTCCATCATAAAATACATAACTACCTTCAATTGCAGGCTTCTCTATTGTTTTCTTAAAAATATCATGTTCTTTCCAAAAAGCGAGGATTTTCTCTTCGCGAAGTGCGACGGTTGATTTTTCTGATGTGTTTTTTGATTGATTATTTTCCATATATTAAAATACCCTTAAAACCTTGATAGGTTCTAAGGGCGAATTATCGCGGTACCACCTTAGTTCATCCGTTCGTATTACTACGAAGTAAGATCTCATTTTATGGGTTCTACTTACTCCAAAAGAGTTTTCTTCCCAAGCATGTCCGAAAGACAGATGAGTGATATCCCGAAGGCTCATCTACTGCTTATATAGACACTATATCCCAAAACAAAAAAGACCGCAACAAATGTCGCGGTCGTACAATCAAAAAGAAATCGTGTGACGATTGAGATTGTAAAATTGTTCCCAGAAATGTTCAAGAACGATTGGTTTTTCTTTCTCGATATCTATGATTGAAAAATTGAGTTTTTTACTTTTCTCATTCTCCCATGAAGCACCTTCTGATTTTTCCCAATGAGGAAGCATGTAGGATTTGTTGAGCACTCCTGATTCAAAAATCTCTTCATAAAAAACAGGGATGATTTTGTTTTCACTTTTGTATAAACTAACCCATTCATGATACTCATCGAACACTTCCTCAAAAGGCATCTGGTTGAGAATAAGACTATTCTTCCCTGGATTATTTTCCAAAAGATAAATTCCTTTTTTGAAGGTAATCAATTTTTCTTTCTTTGTCCCAGGCCCAGTTGAAATCGGACCACATACAATAGATAATTTTCTTTGCAATCCAGGATGAATCGTATCTGCATAAGAAAGTGCAAGCACAACAAGATTTTCAAAAAATGCTTTTTCATTACGAGTAACCTCAAATGTATCCTGAATCGTAACAAGTTTTTCTTCATGTTCTCTTTTCCAAAATGGTGCAAATGGAATTACAATTGAAATAACACTTCCATCAACATGATCCGGCAGAAGAAATGAATCATCAAATCTTTTTTTATAGCAACATTTCCATTCAAGCGAATCGATCTGCTGATACAAAAATATTGTTTCTACCGTCCGGGAAAAAAACAAAAATTCATCAAGAAACTTTGTAGTTAGTCGACTTTTAAAAATGAGGTGTAGATCTTTTTTTTGTTTGTATACCATCTGTACACCACGTTCAAAATTCGCAACTACATTTTCTATAAGATCACCAATGAGTCCATTTTTGACTTTTAATTGTGTCATGATATTGATTTTTTAATTTCTAAAACAACAATACCAGAGATACCGAGAAAATACAAAATACCACTTTTTAACAAGATGGTATTTTGTATTTACATTCTTTCTGGGGCTTTGATACCAAGAAGTGTAAGTCCATTTTTCAGGACAATAGCAGTCGTTTGGGCGAGAGCAAGTCGGTGTGATGAAGTCTGTGTATCAGACGCATCAATGATCTGATTTGCAGCATAAAATGCATTGAAGGTACGCGCGAGCTCAAGAAGATAGGTCACAATATGTTGTGGTGCATATTCAGCAATAGCTCGTTCTACAATTTCTGGAAAATGAAGAAGTGTTCGCTCAACATCAGACAGCGTTTGTTCTGATTGATACAATGGATCTATATTAAGAGGTTGTGTTTTTGCAATAATACTCTGGATACGCGCGTGGGTATATTGCAAGTATGGACCTGAGTCCCCTTCAAATGAAAGTGATGTTTCTGGATCAAAGTTTATATGTTGACCAGGCTTCGCACGGAGAATTGCAAACTTAATCGCACCGATAGACACACTATCGAGTATTTCTTCAACATCACCATGACTAGATCGTGCACGAACTTCATCAGCAACAGTATCGAGAATATCTGTGACCAGCGGTACGCCGCCAAGACGTGAAGACATCTTTTGTCCCTTGAAAGTCATACGTCCGTGTGCAATATGAACACTGTTTTCTGTCCAACCTGTATTTATTTTTTCTGCAGCATCAAGTACGATTTGGAAGTGTGGTATTTGTTGACTATCTGTCACAGAAAGTGAAATATTTGGCGACGCTCGTTCAAATTTCAAATCAAGTAACCCAAGATCTTTTGCTTCATACGTTGGATTGCCTTGGCTGTTGATGAAGACAGCTGTGTTCAAATGCTTCTTACTCTCTTCCGGAACATACACAATTGCACCATCACTTTCAGTGAAAATAGCTGGTGTGTTTTTTGTCACAAGTTCTTTACCGCAAACACCCGCTTCACTTTCATATATATATGAATCAAAATGAGAACCGAGACGAGCGACAACGTGCTCAAAATACTCAATGTTAAACTTTTTACATGTAGTAAAAAATTCTAATTCTAGTGATGATTTTTCTGCATACAAATTATCTGCGATTTCTTTTACCCGAGCATGAATAGACTCATCTTCATCGTACCGTTTTGTACCTTCGACATACGCATTACCCAATATTTCAATTGAAGGATTTTTTAAATTTCCATCAGGATACTTCTCAATAAGTATAAAAATTGCTTTCGCAACACCAAGGGAAATATCTGACGGGAAAGACATTGTTTGTACCTCTGCTCCAGAAAAACGCATGAGTTGTGCGAGCGATTCCCCAATTGCATTATTCATCATATGACCAATATGAAATGGTTTGAAAAGATTCGGTGATGAATGTTCAACAAGAATTTTCTTTCCTGTATGGATACTAGATTTTCCAAATACTTCTTTTTCTGCACCAATACGATCTATAAGTTCTTTGAAATATTCTGGCGACAATGTGAAGTTTATGAACCCAGGACCAGCCACTTGTACCTGTGTAATATACGCAGGAAGATTTTTATTCATCTCTTCTGTAATTTGCTCGGCAAGTGCTTTTGGATTCACCCTGCGTGTCTTTGCGTGAACCATCGCAATGTTCGTCGAATAGTCACCGTGTGACATATCGCTCGGTTGCTCAAGAGAAATAACACTTGTTTCTATTCCAAGCGCTCGACAGGTATCTGCAATATATGTTTGTAAGTTTTTTTGTATCATATTATTTCCCAGTGCTTCCCCATCCATTCTCACCACGAGTGGTATCACTCAACGTGTCGACTTCTTCAAACGTACAGTGTTCGACTTTCTGTATCAACATCTGTGCGACTTTCTTGCCTTTTTCAATAGTCTGTTCTTGGTCAGTTGTATTATACAGCGAGATAACAATTTCTCCACGATATGGTGCATCAATCACTCCCCCCATCACTTTCAATCCTTGCTTGAATGACACACTAGATTTGTCCCATACAAGACCGACACATCCATGAGGTATTTCCATTGCAATGCCTGTTGGAACACTCATTTGTGTACGTGGCAGGAACACTACTGTCTCAATCGCATACAGATCTATCCCCGCATCACCCGTATGACCGACAGTGGGTGTTATCGCATCTGGATGCATCTTTTTTACCTTGAGATTCATACTAATATACAGAATATCATAAAAACACAGAAGATAAACCATTTTTGACAAAATCACTAATACATGATATTGTATGTTCAGAAATTTATTTTAAAAAACAATAACAATGACTCAAAAAAAAGAAGTAACGATTAAAAATGCTCGTACAGATGAGTACGCAGAAAAACTAAAAAATATACTAGCGAGAGGAATTTGCCCTTTTTGTCCAGAACATCTTAAGGAATTTTTTCCAGAAGAACCACTGTACCAAAATGATGATTGGTATTTATTTAAAAACCAAGTACCAATTAAAAATACACTGCAGCATTTGCTGGTTATTTCAAAAACTCACGGAACTACCATGCAAGATGTTTCTATAAAGAAAATAGGTAATAGTTTTTTCGAAGTAATTGCATGGGCAGAAGAAAACTTCAAAATACCAGGTGGAGCTATAGGTTTTCGTTTTGGTGATATGGATTTTTCCGCTGGAACAGTATCACATACTCATGCACAGATTATTGTGCCTGATATTCATACTTTGAAAGAAGATGAATTAGTAATTTTCTATATTGGTAAACCCTTTAAAAAAGTAAAAAATGAGAATTAAAAAACAAAAAGGGATACCAGTCATAGACTATCTTCCCTATAGCGAAAGAACTGCTAGCAATGAATACAAAAATGCTTTACAAAAAGTATTAAAAGATGGAATGACAAGAAAAGTACAGTTCCATGACGGCACCATGAGAAAACTCTTTGGTATCTCTATGGAATTCCCAATGAAAAACGGCTTTCCACTTATAACTGAAAGAAAAATTTCAGAAAAATTGATGCGTTGTGCAATTGCTGAGATTATCGGATTTATTCATGGCGCAACAACACTTTCAGAACTCGAATCTTTTGGTTTACCAAAATACTGGTGGGAAAGATGGACAGAATTAAGTCGTGTACAAAGTGCTGACGGAATACCGTATTTTAATTTACCAGAAAATGACAAAGGTGAACATTTGGGAAGATTTTCCTATGGTGGTATTTGGGGACATTTCCCAACACAAGAAGGTGGAGAAATAAACCAATGGGAAAATGTCATTAAACAAATGATTAAATCTCCTACTGCACTAACTCACAGAGTAACCAACTGGTATCCACCAGGAATTATTGTTCCTGATGGAAAAAGACAGGTTGTCGTTGCTCCATGTCACGGTGATGTACAAATTGACTTGGATCCTGAAAATAAACTATTGACACTGATACATCTGCAACGATCTGCCGATATAGCAACAGGAGTTCCGTGGAACATGATTCACTATGGAACAGTAGGTATGATGCTATCATGCGTATTAGAGTACACCTTTGATATGTATAAACACATCATGATTGATGCGCACATATACATGGACAAACAGGAAGCTAATATAAAAAAAATGCTCCAAAGAGAATCTTATCCGTTTCCGACTGTAACTCTTGAGTTTGAAACAACAGGAGATCCTATAAAAGATTTCTTTGCGATTAGACCTGAACATTTCCATTTAGCTGACGACTATCAAGCTCATCCTTACTTCAAAATTGATACTGAGTTATAGTACATAAAAAGCCCGATTCTAAAGAATCGGGCTTTGTTTTATTAATTTTTAGTTTTTACCTGATATATTGCAATACCATTAGATTCAAGAATTTCTTTACCATCAAGACTTGAATACCCTTCTTCAAAATATATCTTTCTAATTCCTGTTTGTGAAATAACACGAGCACATACAGGACATGGAAATGTTGTTACGTACATAGAAGCACCGAGCAAACTAATTCCGTGCTTTGCTGCATAAGCTATAACACCTGTTTCAGCATGTATCGCAAGAGATAAATCCCCTCGCACACCAGCATTGAAGTTTGATCTTGGATCACCCATTTCATTTGCAGTACGAGACAAAGGTAAATGATCGTTATATACAGAAATTTCCTTACCATGTTCTGTAATAACAATGCAAGCAACCTGTCGCCACCAATCAGGACTCCTTTGTGCAATTTGATGGGCCTTACTAAGTACACTTTTAGCAAATTCATCTTCTGAAATAACAGCCAATGGGTCAATGTTGAATTTCTTTTCAAGAATGAATTTATCATACCGAAGTGCAGTTGAAACAATTTCTGTATTTTTGAAATACTGTGGAAATGTTTCAATAATTTCTCGCGAAACATCTTCATCGGGCATAACTATTTTTTCATAATTAGTGAAAAAATCCATATTTATTGCAACACCTAAAATAGTTGCAGAAAATCCGAGACACTTTAAAGTTGCGTTACTAATTGATGAATCTATTTTTCGAACATCTCTTTCAAAATAGGTTTTGAAAACGGGTAATTTTTGAGAAAAACCTTCACCGAGAAGAAGTATGTCATGAGTTTCTTTATACTTATCAAGAAACTTTATATACCCTTGATGTATCACTGGTACATATAAAATAACGGCTTTATTTTTCATTACTCACTTCCTCCCAATTCATTATTAATGACTTCCATAATTTTTCCAGCTAAGTTTTTACCACCATCTTTTGCAAGTTGCGCAATCCGAGCAGAAGTACTTGTAAGTGCTTGTGCTTCCAATACAACAACTTCACAAATACCTTCATAAATTTTTGCCCACTTTTTGGCAAAGTCGCCTTTTTTATCTGTTGTTGTCGACATAACCAATATGTCTGGTTTCAAAAACTTTACAATATACTCAGGTCCTTCTTCTTTTTGAGTTGTGTATTTAATAATAATATCAGCAACACGAAGTTCACCCACAAGTTGTATTCTTTCATCTTCCAAAACAATCGGTCTGTTTGCTCCTTTATCTTTGCGAACAACATCGTCACCATCAACCGCAACAATGAGAATGTCCCCCATTTCTTTGGCTTTACGTAAATATTTTACGTGTCCAATATGGAGTAGATCCCAAGAACCGCCAGTCATTACTATTTTTTTACCTTCCAAATGTAGAGAATCTACGATTTGTTTCAATTCATTTAAATCACAAATGAATCTATCCTCTACTTTTGAGTGAGGGTGTAATATTGATGCAAGATCTTTTTTCATTAGATTTAGTTTTAAAGTTTCTAACCAAACCATACACCGAAAACAACGAAAAAGCAATGGTCTGTACAAATACCCTTTTTCCTATATACTGAAACCAGAAAAAACTAAAACCCACACAACATGTTAAAAATCAATATTATTGTCGCTATCACTCATCACTCTCGTGCAATTGGAATGGGTGAAAAATTACTTTTTCCTATCAAAGATGATATGAAAAGATTTGTCGAAATAACAACACCTCATCCTGTGATCATGGGAAGAAAAACATGGGAATCAATTCCGGAAAAATTTCGACCATTAAAAAATAGGTCGAATATTGTTGTTACTAGACAAAAAGATTACACCGCAGAAGGTGCAAGAGTTGTTCCTTCATTGGAAGAAGCAATTGAAGTTGCTAAAAAGTATGATCATGAAGAAATATTCATTATAGGAGGAGCGCAAATTTACACAGAAGCACTACCTCTTGCAACAAGGTTATACCTCACTATTATCGAAGCAGAAAAAGATGGTGCTGATAAATTCTTTCCTAATTATGTTAATTTTTCAAAAATAATTGATAAATCAGAGATATACCACGATGAAGCAAGTAATGTGGATTATTACTACCTGACATTGGAAAAATAAGTGTCGTAGAAATTAAAAAAGCGCATGCATTGCATGCGCTTTTTCTTATTTTATTTCAATTCCTGCTGAGCGAGCACTTCCTTCGATGATGTTCATCGCACCTTCGATGTCTTTTGCATTAAGGTCTGCCATTTTGCGTTCAGCAATCTGACGAAGTTGGTCTCTCGTAATCTTACCTGCTTTTGAGGTACGATTCTTTCCAGAACCCTTCTCAAGACCTGCCGCCTTCATAATCATACTGTGTGCTGGAGGAGTTTTGAGGACGAAATCATAGGTACGATCCTCGTATACGGTGATCGCTACACCCACTGTCTCACCCATCATGTCCTGACTTGCAGCGTTGAATTTCTGTACGAAATCACTAATGTTTACACCAGCTTGACCAAGTGCAGGTCCAAGTGGTGGAGCAGGAGTAGCTTTACCTGCTGGAACGAAAAGCTTTAATTTTTTTGTTATCTTTTTTGCCATAAATATGTACCCTACTCTACCTTATAATTTGCGAATTTGCAAGAAATCCAATTCGACTGGTGTTTCGCGACCGAACATTGATACGAGCACTTTGACCTTACCACGCTCTTGATCAACTTCATTGACTCGACCTTCGAGATCTTTGAACGGACCATCTGCGATAATAACTGTCTCATCCACAACCACGTCAATGTTGTGTTTTGCGGTTGTTTTACCTTCCATTTTAGAAAAGAGCACTGCGACTTCTTGTTCTGAGAGTGGAACTGGATTCACACCAGCACCGACGAATCCTGTAACACGAGGAGTATTTCGGACAATGAACCATGAATCATCAGTCACAATCATATCTACAAGCACATATCCAGGAAACACTTTTTCTTCTACTTCTACACGCTTACCTCCTTTTATCTTGATCTTTTTTTCAGTTGGTACAACAACATTGAATATACGATCATCCATACCCAAACTGTCGATACGCTGACGGAGATTACGGAGTACTGCGTTTTCGTATCCTGCATAGGTATGAATCGCATACCAACTGCGCTTACCTTGTGTTTCTTGTTTTGACATAGTGTATAAAAAATTATGCTAACAATAGACCAAGCAACTTTGTGAAGATAAAGTCAAAAAACCCAAGAGTGTACGCGACACCGAGAGACATAATAATCACCATGACAGTAAATACGATTGTCTGCTTTCGGGTAGGCCAGTTCACGAGTTTCAGTTCTGATTTTGTTTGTTTAATAAATTGTGTGATTGATGACATAGGTTTTTGCGTTTATAGTAAAGACGCTTGATTCAATTCCTATTAAAAAACGCCCCGAGGGCCGTTACTGAATATAATACTAAAAACAAGGCCCTAAGTCAATAAAACAAAAACGCCTACAATGAGGCGTTTTTTACTATAAAAAAACGGTTTATTTGACCGAACAATGTTCAGGGATTTTCCCTGTGTCATCCAGCAGTACTTTTTCTAAAGTATCAGGAATTTTATTAGATTCAGGATTAAGCTTAGAACCTAAAGTATCTTTATTCGTATTCTGATTAGATGGCTCAATCATGTGAGTCGGGGCTGTTGTAAGATTCTTTCTATTTTTCATAAAGATCAGGTTAAATATTTTCTGTATGATACTATATCAAAACTCATACAAAAAAACAAAACACTCTCTTGTGAGTGTTTTGTTTTTTTGTAAACGTTACAACTTCTATCTATCGAATCTCGTACGTAATACTTACATCAGAAGTAATTTTATTTTCTCCTGTAGAAAACTCTGTTGGAGGTGATGCTTTTGCACTATCCATCACAGCCATTTCTGTTCGATAGTACGGCATTGGCATTCCACCACCTGAGTTCTCATTGAAACTCACGATACGGACGAGTCGTACACCGAGATCACTGGCGAGTTGCTCTGCTTTGTCTTTTGCATCAGCAATCGCCTTTTGACGAGCTTCTATCTTGAGTGTGTCGTCATTGTCGATAGTGAATTCTGGACCACTGATATTTGTCGCACCAGCTTTGCCAAGTTCATCTACAAGGACGCCTGCGGTATCTACTGCACGAACAGTTACGAGTGTTGTTTGTGATACCTCAAAACCTATGAGCACTTGCTTGCCAGGAGTTACGGGCGGACAACCAATGGCAAGACAAGTAACTCTCGTTTCTTGCCATTCATATTTTGGATATGATGTATAACTTTCTGTTTTTACATCTTTGTCAGCAATACCTGCTTTTTTTACCACTGCAAGCAATGCATTGGTCTTCTCACTTGCCATTTTTTGAGCAGCAGCAAGTGTTTTTGCTTCAGTTGTCACTGTATAACGAATCTTTGCCACGTCCGCGACAGCAAACACCTCCCCTGTTCCTGAAACAGAAATAGTATTTGTTGCAGGAGCATCATTACCCATCACACGATAACTTTTAAATTCTGTAGCAATTTTTGCGATAAAAAAGAGTGCTACGATTGAAACAAACACGAACCCTACATTAATAATTTTTTGTTTTTCTTGTTCTGTAATCATATGCATACAGTATACCATGACGGGTATCTGTAGATATTGTGACTATAGAATTATTTAGTATTCAAATGATCATCAACAATCACCCCATCTGCCATCAGAATAGTTCTGTGTGCAAGTAATGCGTATTCTGGTTCGTGAGTCACCATGATAATCGTCTGCCCTTCTTTGTTAAGTTCGAGGAAGCTTTGAATTACAGATGCGGATGTTTCAGAATCAAGGTTCGCAGTCGGCTCATCTGCAAAAATAACTTTTGGTGCGTGAGCAATAGCACGAGCAATGGCGACACGTTGTTGTTGTCCACCAGAAAGCTGACTTGGAAGATTATTCATCCGATCAAGAAGACCGAGTCTTGCAAGTGCTTTTTTAGATTTCTCTTCTGCTTCTTGTTGCGAACATCCTTGCATAAGAAGTGGTAGCATCGTGTTCTCAAGCGCAGTCAGTGATGGTAAAATTGCATAATCTTGAAAAATATATCCAAGATCATTGAGGCGAATCATTGTGCGATCATCATCAGAAACACTCGATACATCAACCCCATCGATAATAATAGTACCCTCAGTCGGTGTATCAAGTAGTCCCAACTGATACAACAATGTCGATTTCCCAGAACCAGACTTCCCTGTTACCGCAAGGAACTGTCCTTCTGGTACAGAAAAAGACACGTCACGTACCGCATAGATATCATGATCACCACTTTTGAATCGTTTTGTAAGATGAGTAACTTGTATCATAAATTATCTTCCCAGAATTGCACTGAGTGTATTTTGTCTAATAACAATTCGAGCAGGAATATATCCAGCAAAAATAGTCGTGATGAGAAGTACCAATGCGCGCATAAGTGTACCAGATACAGTCGCTACAAGAATACCGTCTGAGAATGGGAAATCGATTGGGTTCGCCGTAAAATGTGGTTTGATGACCGCAAACACCAATATGAATCCAATAATGGCACCAGAGAGTGCGTACAACACCGCTTGGAACATATATGAAAAAAGAATTGCGCGCTTATGGATACCGATTCCTTTCAAAATACCAATATATCGTCGTCGAGTGATTGCGTTCACGAAAATCACAATGAAGATTGTAATCGATGCAACAACAAGACCAATACCTGAAATAGCATTTCCCAAGATATTGAACGTGTTCTTGATATCTTTCAAAAATTTTGGAAACGCTTCTTCTGCTGTTTGGATTCTTGCGTATTGATCAACGCCATTTTGTACAAGAAAGTTTTTTGCAAACACAGGATCTGTTCCAGGGAGGAGTTGTATTGCGACAGTACCTGCGTTGAGGTCATCACGTCCAATCATTTTGCGCACCTCACTATCGAGTGCAACAACTGATGTATCAAATTCATCAACCTTGGAAGAAATAATTCCTTTCACTGTATATTCTTTTGAATTCTCTCCAACAGTTACTTTGATAAGAGATCCGACTGACACATTTTTCAATGTCTGAAATCCCGGTGCTTCAATTGGAGTAAATTCATACAATAAGTTTTTACCAATGAGTACACTGTCTTGGTCTTTTTCTGTTAGGTATGAACCTCTAATTACAAACTTACCAATTGAAGAAAAAGATGATTCTTGTATAGGATCAATACCCATAAACGAACCACCTGCGCCGTTTCTATTCTCTCCTGGTTTGATAGTACTTTTATAATCTGATTCAAATCGTCCACTACCAGTATATCTGACAGTGTGATTCTTATACCCAGGAATTGTTTTGACGATATTGACCACTGTTGGTGTTTCAATGATGTATGACCGATTCAAAAACGGTGAAATAACCATGTCTCCGATAGCATATGTTTTCTGAGCATTTTCAGATCCTTCAATCAAACCAACGAGAATACCAGAAACAACCACAAGATTAAGGAATGTGAGAGTCATCACAAGTACAATGAGTCCTGTAGTCCATATGTTGGCACGCTGAATATCTCGCTTAGCAAGAAACCAACCAACACTAAGATGTTGCAAAAAAGATTTTTCGACACTACTTCCTTTGTTCATAATAAATACTATTTTGGATTAATAACGACAGTATCTCCTTCTGAAACACCTTGGATGATTTCAACGAGATTACCATCCCCTTTCATACCAACAGTAACAGGAATTTCTACTTGTTTCTTTTTACCTTCAACCCTGATCACAAAAGTGCCTCCGTCTTTTTTTACCAACGCTGTTTCTGGTATCGTGAGTACATCTGCTTTTTTTGCAATAGTAACAACAAAGGTTGCATTCATGCCCGGACGAATGAGTGGATTGATTTCACTGAGTGCAACATTTATTTTATAATTTGCCACACCGTCATCAAGTGTTGCCCCTGGATTGATCGAGATCACTGTGCCAGAAAATACTTGATCTTTACCGAATGCATCATAGGTGATTACGACAGGCTGTCCGACAGCAAGTGTCGTAACGCGTGATTCATTAACGATTCCTTCAATATATAAATGATCCACATCTTGCAATGTAATCACCCGTTCTAATGTTTGTGGTTGTTCACCCACCTTGAACGCAACGTCAGTAATCACACCATCAGCCGGAGCGCGAAGAACGGTTTTTTCAAAAGATGCTTGAGCATTTTGGTATTGTCCTTGTGCAGAGAGGACATCTGCTTGCGCGAGATCGAGATCAGGGCGACGTGCAGCAGATTTCTTGAGGGCAAGTTCTGCTTTTCTTTGATCAACAAGTGACTCTGCACTCGAAATTGTTCGTGACTTTGTTTCAAGAGCAGATTGATATGCATTTAAATATGTTACGTAGGTTACACTTTTTGTGTTAGGAATTTTTACTTCCCACGGTGTACTTACATTGACTGAATCAAACTGTATGTACAATCCTTTTGTACCAAGTGGTGTCGGATTAGTGGTACTTATGACACCTGTTCCACCTTCAATTGTTCCACTGAGAGAAAAATACCCACCGCTTCCAGTACTATACCCATTGATAGTATACGTTCCCTCTTTTGTGTCTGTGTATGTTCCTGAAATAGCTGGATTTACAGATGAAGAACCTGAAGAAGCAATAACTGTTGCCTGAAGATCATTATTGAGCAATGCTCTATATGCATTCTGCACAAGACCATCTTGTTGCTTTTTTATATTTTCCAAATCTGTCTGTGCATTTTTAAGAGCGATTTCAGCAAGGATGATTTCTTCACTTGACGCACCATCAAGGATCTTTTGATATCTCGCCTGCGCAGCAAGGAGCGCACCTCGAGCAGATGTCAGTGTGCCGAACTCAGTTCCCTGTTCAAGGTTTGCAAGAACCTCTCCTTTGCGAACTTTTTGTCCCACTGAGACACGGATATTTTTTATGACACCAGTTGTCGTAAAACTAAGATTGAGATCAGTGGAACTTGTCACCTGTCCTGTTGCGAGGACTGTCTGTGCGAGTGTCTGTTTTTTTACAGTATCAGTAACAACAGCTTCTTTCGATCCTCCTCGGAATACAATAACCAGCACAATAACGAGTACAATGACCGTCAAGGCAATATTTCTTTTTTTACTAAAAAATGGTGTTGCTTTCTGGACGAATTCACGCCAGAATGTAGTGATTTTTTCTTTCATATTAGTGTAGTATACAACAAATACTGATTTTTTGTACTTATGTTAATAGATACTTATCTTTTTTATAAATTATTTTTAGCATGCTATAGTACTCACATGCTACTATCATTTATTGGATTTTTCGGCACCGTATCAGCACTGATTGGATTACTCTCAGTTGTCATATATAAAGTATTTTCTCATGTATACGGAGGAAACTATGCACAGTATATATACATACTGAAAGGACTCTTAATAATCATGCCAGCCATCATGATTATTTCAATGAGTATTGCGACCAGACAATACTCATTTGTAAACAAACTCTTCTACGTAACAGCAGCGACATGGATGGCACTATTCGTGTACCTCTTTTTACTCGCAGTGATATTTGGTGTTCTTACTGCTCTTTTCCCACAAAGTTCTTTTGCACCATATCTGACTATTAGTATTTGTGCAAGCATACTAGCCATTGGATACGGTGTATGGAACGCGTCACAACCAGTAGTCAAACATGTAACAATGCACATTCCAGAACTTGCACCAGACTGGCAAGGAAAAAATATTGTTCTTATTTCTGACACACACCTCGGTATTGTACGAAGTGAATCATTCATGAAAAAAGTTGTGAACAAAATCAATAGCGCAAATCCAGATGCAGTATTCATCGCAGGTGATCTGATTGATGGACCACGATTTGATTATGTCCGTGGACTTTCCCCTCTTGCAGACATCGTTGCACCACTCGGAATTTTTTATACACCAGGCAATCACGAAGCATACAATACTGAAGAAGCAGTCTTCTATGCTGCACTTCCAAAAAACGTCACCCTATTACGTGATCAGAAAATCACCATCAACAACACAGAGATTATTGGTATTGATTTTGCAAACGAATCACTTGAAAACACAACAGCAAGGCTTTTGTATACAAAATACAATCCACAAATGCCAACCATTGCAATGCTCCATGATCCGAAAAATATGCGTGCACTATCTGACAAATCTATCAATCTTGTTTTTTCAGGACACACTCATGGTGGGCAATTTTTCCCAAACACACTTGTTGTTCGCTCACTATATAAAAAATATACAAAAGGAATCACACAAACAGATAAGACATGGTCATATACCACTATCGGTGTAGGTACAGCATTGTCACCTGTGCGAATCGGAACGACACCAGAAATTGTCGTCCTACACATAGAACCATAATATGAAATCCCAACCACTGTGGCTTAGTGTTCTCATTCTTGTTGTATTACTTATTCTTGGTTTGTATACAAGAATTATGTACCCAAGTAAAATACAACGTGCAACATTTTCAGACTGGAAAGGATTTTAGTGAAAATTTGCCAAACACTCAAAAATGAGTACAGTGTGAGTATATGGACGTGATCAAATACATCGAAATTGTGGGAAAAGTCTTCCTCTTTATTATATTGAGTATCTTGTTTGTGCCAGGTTTTCTTATTGTGACCTATCTTCACGACACCTGGTCAAAACTCCTTGGTGAATTATTTAATCTCTAACTCTTCTTTTGCTTCATCCTCAAAACCTAATACGTCTTTTGTCTTTTTAATACTGTCGGTAAAGATATTGTTTCCCAGAGAGTTTTGACTTCGAGCATGTGAACTAAATGTGGTGATAAATGTAAGCATCACACCAACACCTACAAACACATACAGTATTGTGAATATTTTCCCAACAATGGTAATTGGTTCAAATGTTGCAGTACCAACAGTTGCGAGAGTCATCACACTATAATAGAGCGCATCAAGATACGGCCATTTTTCTATAAAATGATAGAACAAACTTCCAGATAAAAGTAAAACAAATAAAAAATGTATCATACCTCGAAATTCCGAGTCCCTAAGAGCAATACGTAATGCTCTAACAAATCGTATAATATTAAGAAAAAATGATGTCATAATGTCCATTATTGTAGCAAAAAATATGAAAAAAGTCCGTCTTGTAAAACAAGGCGGACTTTTGTGTTAATCTTCTTCATCGTCTTCGTATACAACATCCTTACCGTCACCGGTTTTTTTTAAATTATCTTTAATGATATTAATCCTGAATTCTTCTTCTTGTTGAAATTTTTTTCTTTCTCCATTAAGATCAATTTCTGTTTGATGATGTATTTTCTCTGATTTTTCCATTTACATTATGTGCATATTTTCTTTCAAGAGTAAACCATAAATAATACATTTTAGCAATCTTACCGTTTCAACGCATCACGTATTTCAGTCAACAATATCACCTCTTTTGACGGTGTAGGTTCTGAAGGAACTGATTCTTGTCTCTTGAATCGATTGACGGCTTTTACTGCAAAGAAGATAACCAAAGCAACAATGGCAAAATCAATCAATGATTGTAGGAATAATCCTATCTGCATGACGACGGCCGGTTGAACGACACCTTGTGCATCAAAACCTTCTGGTTTCAATTCCCATACAATATCAGTAAAACGCATACCTCCAAGAATATATCCTATTGGTGGCATAATAATATCTGCAACAAGAGAAGAAACTATCTTACCAAAGGCACCACCAATAATAACTCCGATTGCAAGATCAAATACATTTCCTCGCAATGCAAATGTTTTGAATTCTGTAATAAAATTTTTCATATAAGACAATACTACCATATCCTACATACAACAAAAAAACCGCACTCGTGCGGTTTTTTTGTATTTTTTAGAGAAGTAGGAATGTTGCAGTGATACCGAGAAGTGATATAAGTCTATATCCAACAGTGAGACTAAATAGTGTCCAAGATCTTTTTTCGTACATTGTACTTGAAAACTCTGTTGGGATAATGAATGCGATCCATGCAGTAGCCACAAGAAGTATCAATGGGACACCGAATACTCCTGCGAGATACAACAATGCAAATGCAGTAATCATGTCGAAGATAAGTCCGTAGAGCATTGATACTGCCATACGTTTTTTGTCCATAACCTTTGGAGCACGATCACCCATTGCTCTCATCCACTGATTACCAAAAAGGACTTTTGAATACCAAAGTATTCCGAGACCACCACTTACTATTCCTGCGAGTAAAATAATACCAACTAAGTACAAATATTGCATATAATGAAAATTAATTAATCTATAACCTTTGTAGTATACCAAACCACGCAAATCATAGATAGTTCTATTATTGTCTTTCGCCTATTTGCTGTCGCCACATAGCATAATACAACCCTTTCTCTGCAAGCAACTCTTCGTGAGTACCTACCTCAGATACGGCACCTTTTTCAAGGACATAAATCGTATCAGCATGCATAATGGTCGAAAGTCGATGTGCAATCAATACAGTGATATGATTTTTTGCACTCGTTACGTCTCGTATTGTAGTAGTAATTTCCTCTTCTGTAAGAGAATCAAGCGCTGAAGTTGCCTCATCGAAGACTAGGATGGTTGGCTTACGTAACAATGCTCGAGCGATAGACAAACGTTGTTTTTCACCACCAGAAATTTTTACTCCACCTTCACCAATGATTGTATCTATCCCCTGGTCCGCACGAGCAAGTAATCCGTCACATGCACTTTTATGAAGTACTTCCAGACATTCTGCATCAGTTGCCTGAGGATTTACGAACAGGAGATTTTCTTTGATTGAACCCGAGAAGAGCTGTGTATCTTGTGTGACAAAACCAATCTGTGCACGCAACTCATTCATATCTATATCAGCAGACGGAACACCGTTGTACGTAATCTGACCTTTCTCTACCTGATACAGTCCGACGAGTAATTTCACGAGACTTGTTTTTCCTGAGCCAGAAGGTCCAACAAATGCAATAGTTTGCCCTTGTCGAACAGAAAAAGAGATGTGTTCAAGCGCAGGATTCTTGGAACTTTTGTATGAAAAAGATACATCATCAAATGCAAGTGTTGTAACGAGTCCAATTGGGCGTATTGTTTCTGGCACGGGTTCTACTGGAGTATCAAGAATTTCTTGATAGCGTTTGAGTGACACTTGCACGTCACGATAATTATTGATGACGGTACCAATTTCTTGCAATGGTCCAAAGATGAAGAATGAATACACGAACAGTGAGAAAAATTCTCCGAAAGTAATTACTTTCATGAAGATGAGATACAGCATAAAAAGCAAAATAGTCGTACGCAACAAATTGATACATGTCCCTTGAATAAAATTCATACTCCGAACATATCGAAGTTTTTTTAATTCGAGTGCGAGTATTTTTTCAGTTGTGGTATTGAGTCGATTGATTTCCTGGTCAACCAATCCGAGACTTTTTACCAATTCAATGTTTCGAAGTGATTCAGTAGTAGACCCAGCAAGCACAGTCGTCTCATCGACAATCGCCTTCTGGATTTTTTTGATTTTATGACTGAGTACATAACTAATTCCTGCAATAATCGGTATCGTCAACGCAAAAGCAAGTGCGATCCCCCAGTACATACTGACTGCATATATGGTCACATAGATGAATCCAATAACTGACACAAAGAGAATATTGATAGAAGATGCCAAGAATTTTTCTACATCAGTACGAGTTTTTTGCAACATACTGAGCGTCTCACCACTACGTTTATCTTCGAATACCGCATACGGCAATGCAAGTGAATGCTTCACTCCGACACTGTACAACTCTGCCCCAATGCGTTGGGTAATCGTATTCAAATAATAATCTTGAAAGTTCTTTGCAACACGTGAGATGAATGCCACTCCGACAGCAAGTCCGAGCAATCGCAATACGCCATTGAAAAACTGTGACAAGGTGTACTCATCAAACTTTGTCGCGTAGTTATCTATAACATGACGAAAAATGTAGGGATCAAGCAAAGAAAACACTTGGTTGATTGCTGCGAGTACCAATACGAGCACGCAGAGTTTCCAATATTTTTTGAGATAGGAGAAGAGAAGCTTCATACAAACTATTCTGCTGCTGGCATATCAAATCCACCCCAGAGATTACTTGTGCCGATCGTAATATTGCCTGATTGTTTGATATAAAGGAAAAGTTGCATCTTGTATGCAACGAACCACTTGAACACTGTTTCGACGAGATACTCAGACTTTGTCTTATTGCCCATACGGAAAAGGTCTACCTCTTTTTCAAGTTCCTCGTCAGTGAATTTTTCAAGTAAAGCTTGTATTGCTTGATCTTGCTTATCCATATGTTCTGCAAAATTTTCTTCATGTACATGAGTACTTGCTTCTGTGTATGGACCAAAAATACTCATATCACCAGTAAGAATTAATTCTGTTCCAGCAACACCAATGAAACTCATATATTGCATAAGTTCAATCATTGAACGTTGAGAATCTGTGGGTTTGAAGTGATACTGCCCTGCTGGAATTTTTGTTGCAAGGTGTTTTATAATTCGTATTTCATTGCTGATAGATTTTGAAAGTTGTTGTTTTGTAAACATAAAAATGTAAAAAATTATAAATAAGTAGGGTTAGTATACCAGAAACGACCAGTTCATGCACAAAGCAAAAAAACACGCATTAACGTGCGCCTTCTTTTTTCAACAATATCATTTTCTGTTCTTCTCCTCCGCGATTATACTCACCAACACTTCCATTGCTTCGGATTACCCGATGACACGGCACATCTCTGAGATAATTGTGCTTCATAATAGAACCAACGGCACGAGCTGCATTCGGACTTCCCGCTTTTTCTGCAACTTCTTTATATGTCATAATTTTCCCTTTTGGGATATTGTGGACAATGTCGAGGACTTTTTGAGTAAAAGGGGTTTGTTTTTTAATCATAAAATTACTTTTTTATGATATCTTCCATTAAAGTATCTAGATGCAAAGTATTTATAATAAAATCTCTTACATTAAAACTACTTAAAGGTATTGGCAAAAACCAAGCTGACCAAGTACCACCAAGACCACTAGGATCACCGAAACCAGAAAAATCTTTTGTCCAAGAAATTTTTTGAGGATCTCTCTTTGAATCTTTTAACGTTTTTAAAGCACTTGAAATATAAACTTCCGGAAATGAATGAATTTTATCTGACAAATTTTTTGTTTCTGGAAAATCATCATACTGTAAAATTTCTATACTATCTCCTTTTGATTCATCGTGAACAATAAAAAGTATTCCGTGTTTTTCATCTTTTATTTTAACAAAAGTTAGTTGACTATTTTTTTGTAAACCTAAAGTAAAAGTTTCTTTTTTAAAACCAGGTAGTTTAGCGTAAAATTCTCTATATTTTTTTACAACATCAATTAAAACATCTTCATCTTTTTCATAACCAACAAAGGGTTTTTTAAGAGAATTTCTAACTTTAACAAAAGCAGAAATTGATTTAGGATCATTTATATTATCAAAATTTGCATATAAAACCGCTTTTTCTTTATCAATGAAAGTTGGTGTAATTACCTTATCAAGTAAATAAAAAGGTGTTATATAAATAATCAAACAAACTATTGCCCTGAAAGGATAAGAGAGTATAAAAATAATAATACTATTAAATAAAGCTTTGTATTTCTCAAGGTCAAATTGCCCGTAAGTTATAACGAAAACAGCGGTTATTATTAAAATATATAATCCTATTTTCATATATAGATTTCTTTAGAAACACAATTCTTTGGGTAAAATCGTATAGGAAGTACGAACTACCTTTGAACGATTACATGATACCACAATTTATATTCCATTGTTAGATAAAAAATAAAAAAACCCTGTATTTTTATACAAAGTAAAGATTTGAAAAACCTCTGAGAGGATGTTCGGATGGAAACATTGGATTTAAACAAAAGAGAACTAACTGATAAATTTTATGGATTTTTCAAAGATATCTTCTATGTCAGGATTTTGACTCCACCAAAGAAGTATCTTTTCTCGCAATTCTGCATGTTGAGGATATCCCATATCAGTAACTCCCTCTGGCAATAAATCTTTGCACTCTATATTAAGAAGGACGGTTAACGCTTCCTTTATTTCATTATATTTTTGTTTACCAATTTTTTCCTCCCAAGTAACGCCAAATTTATACCAGGTATAAAAATGCCATAGTTCATGCATCATAGTAACAGTTGGTATTTTTTTAGAAATTGAAACAAAGAACCAATTTTGTTCAATACTGTAAGGACACCTGTTATTTACTGTTAGGTACACGGTAATTTCACTGTCTAAAGATACATTAAATACTTTTTCAGCTATTTGTTGGTACTCTTTAGAAATAAAATTAAAATCTTTCTGGCAGTCTTTTATATATTCTGAGACATTATACTCGTTTTCTTGTATATACTGATCAATAAAGATTCCTGTATTTAATTCACTAGGATTATCCCCAAACGAAAGAATCAATTGAGTATACGCCAATGTTGGAAAAGGAGAGTTTATTGAACTCTTGCCTTTGTTCAACAAACACCAAACATCTTTTTCTTTATGATATGTAAAGTTTAATTTCACGTAACTATTATATCAAAGTTCTGATAAAAAACTTGTACATATATATTTTTTATATATAAAAAGAGACACTATTGAAGTGCCTCTTTGTCGGTAAAACTTTTCTAATACTCACTATTCATGAAAACTCTCTTCATCAAAACTCTCTTCTTCACTTTTACTATGTTTTATATCAAGAGGACCTTCCATTTCATGCCACTCTTCTTCGATACTAACACGAATTCTATAAGCTAATCTTCTACGATCCTCAACCTGTTCGCGACTAAGTTTCCACCGTCTTTTTTCTCCTCCCAACCATGGCTCGATATCACTAGTAAAATACCAGTACAGCCATATTATTAGAAACAAAAATATCATTAAAAAGATGGGTATAATGAGTAAAATATTATCATTTATAAAGCTCATTTTTTTGATTATTAATTTTTTTGCAATATTGCTCTATAGAAACCAATATTGATGTCCAGAGAGCAATGCACAAAAAAAAAGATAATCAAATTATGAAAGAACTAAACTATATAGTTATATGGTAACATATTATAATTTAAAAGTCAAGTACTTGGGTAAAGTCGTACAGGAAGTACGAACTGTATTTGAGCGATTAAATGACACGACTATCTATATACCCTTTATTTTTTAAAATACCTTTCCTTAAAGGAACCATCATCCATAGAAACAACCTTACCATCTACATAGGCAGTATTGTAACCTAGATATACATTTTTACCATCACGAATAGCTTCTTGTTTTTTTCTAAAATTACTATGAATAGGTAGTTCCATTGGGGATGCTATCTTTTCAATATCAGGCATTTTATTTGCAAAATCATTCCATACAACTTTCCATTCTTCTAAAAGAACTGGTTCGTCTTTTAATGGAAGTAAATTAATGGTAGTTCTATCTTTTTTTTCAACAAGAGAGATCTCAAAAGATTTTTCTTTAAAATACTCTATGACAGATTCTGGTATTACTATATTTTTATTATACATACCCATATATTGATGTCTTCCATTTCTAAATCCAGATTCAAAAGTACTATATCCTTTTTTTCTTAATAAAAAAACAGCATTACTGATTTGTGACTCAAGTTCTTCTTTGTATGCACCAGCTTCAAACTCCTCCTCACTTGCAACAGGGTTTTGTTTTATTCTTTGTTCTTTTCTTCTAAAAGATTCCTCTCTTTCTTGCGATCTTTGCATTGTTTCTATAAAAAGAGTTTTGTTTTCAGCCATATCAGTAACATTTTTTATTTCTTCTTTTAGATTAACATCATTTAAATCTCTGTTTTTATAAAAGCTTAATAATTCTTTTTTAAAACTGGCTGTATTTTCATAATATTTAAAAACATAATTTCGCAAAGAACTGTTGTCTGACAAATGTTTATTTGCAGCACTAAACATAATAGATTGAAGTTGTTTAACCGCTTCAGTAATAACTAGTAGTTTTTGATCTAATGGAAACATATCCTCATACATTTTTTTACGCTCTTCTGGGCTACTAGTTGTAAAATAACCAATGATTTCCTCTTTCTTTTTCTTATCACCAAATGCACCTAAAACCCTCAATGACCCTTTTCCGTAAAGTTTTTCAATTGACCGTAAATGCATCATTTCCCCTGTAAAATGACCTCGTTTAAAACGATCCCAAACTTGTTGTTCTGGAACTTCTTCTTTCTTGGAAAGAGACCATGTTAAAACCTTAATTAGATCAACATTTAAATCGTAACTGTGTGTTTTTTGGATATTATTATTTTTTTCTTGTTCACTTATTTTTAATTTTTTTTCAATATATTCTCTATTTTTTTCGATCAGTTCTCTTGTTAATCGCTCCACAACTCCTTCATTGAATCCTTCTAGAATAATTCGTTCTTTTTTATCAAATCTATTTATAATTTTATATCCACTACGATAAGGGTTAAAATAATCTTTTTCTTTTAATTTTACTACGTAGGATTTTAAGTGTCCTGAATGATGAATAGATTCGTGTAGTAACGTCTTAAGAAAACCAAAACGATTTTTTAATATAACCTTATTATTCCCCATGAGGTGTCTTGCGAAATCAAGTATTTCCTCCTTTGTAGTTTTCTCTCCTGTTCGCAATTTAATATCAAGTTTTTGTGCGTTAAATTGTCCTCCTTTTCCTTTAGGTAAATAAGGTGTGTCATAATTACGAGGCATAATATGAACTTGCTCCTTTTCTAGATTTCTTAATTTAGGCACACCAAGTCTTTGTAACTCATCAGAAACCATAGTATCAACACCGTTAATCAAGCGAATCTGGTCTTCTGTTTTTTCGAGTTCTCCTTCTTTCGCAACCTTACCTAATGCTGTATTTTTCTCAAAATGCTCTTTGACAACCTGTGGGTCTAGTTTTTCAACACCTTTTCCTACGAGCATGTTATTGAAATTTTCCATGGAATAAGTATACCAGTTCAAACCCCGGTAGGACTAGCTAATTTAGTATTGAAAAATATAAACAAAAAATAATGGGGTGCCTATCGGGAATCGAACCCGAATCGAGAGTTCCACAAACTCCAGTGTTAACCGTTACACCATAGGCACCATACTTCCTACCGATAGGTAGGTGGCTCCTCTGTTATACCAGAAAAATGGTTAGAAAGTCTAGCGAATGCGTACAAGAGACTAGAAAGTCTATTGAGATATGCCTTTGACGCATCTGACACAATACACTCACCTGCCTCACAGGCGCGAATAACTGCACGCTCTGCTCTGCGAGACACTGTTCGACAAATATCACACTGAGCAGCAAGTTCCGTCCCCCCAGAGATGAAAAAGGTCGTGATAGGTGGCAAGAGAGCTTCTATAGTGTTGATCGTGTCACCCATATCAGAAACCATACTTTCTTCTATGTGCATGTCTGACCCAGCAATTTCTGCTTGAACAATAAAAAGTTTCTGCTGGACATCATGCAGTACTTTTGACATTCTTGGACCTTGATCACCGATTGAAATATTTTTTACATCAGCGGCAACCTTGATAAGTCCAATGAAAGCATTGATTTCATCTACAGTTCCGAGTGCTTCTGTGACAAGTGAACTCTTTGAAATACGCACACCAGATGGTGTGGTAAAAAGTTTCGTGGTGCCACTGTCTCCTTTTCCTGTATATAACATAGCTATACTTGTGGTGTCTCTTCGTGATTACGTCGAATAAAGAAATGATCAAATATCTGACTTCCAATAATCGCAATAGCAAGGAATATGAGATATATGCCGAATACTTCTGCAAAGGTTGTATTGATTTTACGAAGTGCACCAAGTACAAAAACGTAATACCATGAAGTAATAGATATTGCACCAAGCGCAAATGCGAGTTTGCGAATATGATGCAACTCACCTGGTTTGTGATTATGTGATTCACCAAATGAAATACGCACCAGTTTCGGTGCAACAAAAATATTGAGTACGATACCATTAGCAAGAATGATAGCCATAATCATCATCTTGGTAATAAATTTTGGTGACGCATTCAAAATCTCTGATTGAGGAATGTACAATCCGATCCCACTTACGATTACTAAGAAGAGTGCGACCCACACCACACGAGAAAGCATGTCCATAACACCTGATTCCTGTTCTGATATTTTGTAATCCTTCAAAAAAGAAAAGAAAAATACATCAGTAATCGTAACCGCACCTACGCCGATAGCCATACCGAACAAATGTACCGTTGTAATGATTTTTTTATATTCAAACAAAAAGCTGACGTAATCAACGTTGTAGGAAATAAATGCTAAGAAAAAGAGTGAGATGGTCAGAAAAGCTGATGAAAGACACCATACACACCACTGCTTGATAACATACGCTTGTAAGAAGATCAAATACAGAGAGAAGAGTACTGCGATCAATGACACGGCAATCACGATTCCATGCACCCATTCTGGAACACCTTGTACATACCCAAGCATTGTGTGTGCAACAAGAGAGTATGCATAATACGCCATACCGAGTATTTCGATTCTGATACCCATCCAAGTCGAATACTCACTATTGATCACTGATTCGCAATCAGAACGCATCGGGCAAATGAGACGTTTCTTCTGTTTCTTTTTATGATAAATAAAAAACGCGAGCAAAAATCCGGCAAGACTAATTACTGCCATCGCGATATCAATAGTGCTATATATAAGATTCATATTCTCATACTATCAATTTTTGCGGCTAAAATGAAATCATTTTCTGAAAGCCCTCCAACTGTATGTGTCCACAATGTCAAAGTAACGTTGTTGTAATGAATCGCAATGTCTGGATGATGCCCTTCTTGTTCGGCAATATCAGCGATGTGATTCACGAAATCTACTGCACCGATAAAATCGGTGAATGTGTATGTTCGAAAAATATTTTTTTCATCTTGTGAAAGTGTCCATCCGGGTATCTGTGTGAGATACTCATGTATCTGATCTCCTGATAGTGGTGGAACTTTTTCTTCACAAGGAATACATTTTTTAAGACTAAGCATAGTTATATATTACCAAATATACACATATAATTTCTTTGCTAATTTTCCTTGATGTGGCATATCAATAACAGAAATAGGTTTTTTGTTTGGAAACGTAAAATCACAAGTTACCACTCGCACTCCCCGCTGTAAATGACTATCAAATATTGGTTCAAGCTTTTGCAATACTGATGGATATAAATATAAGAAAACGTGCGTTACATCATTCAACTCTGCTTTAAATAAATCATGGTTGTATATTTTCGAACGATGACGATACTTTCGCAATCGAAACAACGATAACATTCTTGGAACTGGACCAATTTCATATCCTCGTACATGCACATGAGGATTACTTTCAAGCGCAGCGAGTAACACCTTCCCTTCACCAGATCCTAAATCACACAAGACGGATGTGTCTTGTAATTCAAGAGCCTCGATAATATATTTAAGTGCATGATTTTTTACTGGAACAAATGGCGCAGAAGTAATAAGCCATCCATACACAGAAAGCATCATAGTAAACAGCATGATGCAAAGAAAGATAAGGAGTATGATTAAAAGTATTAATGGAAATATCATAGCTATAGTATCGCATCAAATGCAATATATAAAAAACCGAACACGTGTTCGGTTTTTTATATATTCAGTGCACGAGAGAAGACTTGAACTTCCATGCCCTTGCGGGCGCTACCACCTCAAGGTAGTGCGTCTACCAATTTCGCCACCCGTGCAAGGATGAGAACATGCTTACTGTAATACATTTTGTCTAATAATTCAAGTAACGGCCAAGAAAACAAAAATACCGCATATGCGGTATTTTTTGAGATTATACTTCTTGAGATACAGTTTCTGTTTCTTCTACAGGAGCTTCTTCTGTCACATTCTTTGCACTATTTCCGAATCCAAAGATTGTTTTCATCTTGCGACGAATTTCTTTTGCTGCTTTGTCTCGGATGTAGTAGAGCTTTGAACGGCGAACCTTTGAACGCTTTACAATCTCGATAGAATCAATCATTGGAGAGAAGAGTGGGAAGATACGTTCTACACCAACACTGTTTGAGATTTTGCGAATAGTAAATGTTGCACCTGCTTCTGTTCCGTGTTTTCGAGACAATACAAGTCCTTCAAAAGCTTGAAGACGAGTCTTGCCTTTTTCTTGAATCTTAGACCAGACACGAATCGTGTCACCCGCATGCATATCAAGGTTTTTGCGTGCTTCAACGTCTACCGGAGTAAATTGTGTCACTGTGTTTTCCATGGGTCTTACTCTATCAGATTTTCTTTATTTCCGCAAGTGCTTTTTTGAAATCTTCAGGAAATGGGGCTTCAAATGTCTTTTTCTCGCCACTCAGCATCATCAGGGTGATTCTAGATGCATGAAGTGCTGTACGGTCAAATCCGAGCACTTTTGGACGATCTGGAGCATAGAGAGTGTCTGATACGATAGGGTGATTGATGTATTTCAAGTGTACACGGATCTGGTGAGTTCGTCCGGTGTGTGGCCATATCTCAAGAAAAGAGAATTTGGTAATTCCCTCTTTATCGTCAAAAGGTGTTTCAGTGTGTATGTCGAATCGATCTTGTACATAGTATTCTGTCTCAGCATCACGAAGCTCACCGCGGACACCTCTTCCAGAATGCCAACGACGGAAATCATTTTTACTTCTACCGATCGGTGCCGTGATTGTCGCTTGTGTACGTCGAGGTTGCCCCCAAACGAATGTGTGATAAATCTTCTTGATTGTACGATCTTGAAACTGTGCCTTGAGGTGAAGAAAAGCTTCTTGTGTTTTTGCAACAAGAATTACCCCTGATGTCTCACGATCAAGTCGGTGCACAATACCAGGACGAGGTAGTGTGATTTCCTCTTTTGTCTTCTGATCAACATAGACAGTCGGTTCACCAACATCTTTCATTTCTGGATACTCTTCAAGAATCATATCTGCCAAAGTTTTTTCTGTTGAACGTCCATCACCATGAACCATCAGTCCTGATGGTTTGTTGAATATAAGTATATCGTTGTCTTCGTAGATGATTGGTGGCATGAAATTATTCTTCTTCGTTATCACTAGACTTGATATCAAGAATTTCGTCTTGTTTCTGTGTTTTTAGATTTTGCTCTGTTTCCAGAAATTCTTTAATTAAAGAGTCGATTTGCCTAGATGCATTATCATCATGTTGCACAGCGAGCATATTTTTAATGTCTTCATTCTTCCAACCTAATTCCTTTATAGAATCAACAACTTCAGTGTATTTTCTGAAAATACTATTCTCAGAATCAGCTGCAAATGCGGATAATTTTTGACACTGAACAATAATTTGATTCATTACTGAAAATTTTTGTGGACTATTTTGAAACTTTTCTTTCATTGATTCATCGTCAACATGCTTCATCATGCGAACAAGATTTTTTACATCAGCAACATCAAAATACAAAATCATTTTAGGTACAGCAAATTCTTTCATTAATTCACCTTTGTGATTTTTAAAATATTTAACCTTGGTTTTATATCCACTTCTAATTGAATGCAGTAGTGTAAAAAACTTTTTCTTATATTGTTCACTATACAACCCCCGAAAAGTCACGTCGATTCCAAGTCCCATAAAACTACTTTCGTCGTCTTCCTTGCGAATTTCCAACATGTCATCAACACCTCTTTTTACATCATCAAACTCAGAAACTGGTTCGACACTTATGTCTTTCCCGAACCAATCAAGATTAGAAACACCGTGAACCAAAGCACGCTCGGTAATAGTTGCGACTTTCTTCATCTTTTCCAAATCATGAGAGGTTTCAGATTGTTGAGTTTTTTCAGCAAATTCTGCTTTACGAAGTGCAAGTGATGCCAAATCAGCATCAACTTCTTCTATACCTCCTTTGATCAAACCCTTTTCAGCAAACTCATAGTAGTATGTATTATTTTCCTTTGATTCTTTTTTCTGCGCAATTTGTGTTTTTTCGTAAATAGCAGTGAGTTCTGTTTCATCATTAAGAATATTCTCTTTTTCATGATCAAGATGTTCAAAAAAAGTCTTGAGATTTTCTTCAAGTTTGTCGTCACGAACAACGGATAGTCTCTTTTTTTCTATCGGAATAAACTCAGGTTCTTTTTTTTCTGGTTTTTTATCTTCAATTACAACTTCCTCACTTCCAAGAATTCCACTTGCTCGAATAATGGCTATTACTTCTGGTATTGAAGAACCTTCTATCAAAACCTTACTTTGAATGAGTGCTTGTTCTATGTCTTCGTCTGATTTTAATAACGATTTATCAAACTTTCCGAGTTCAATTTTCTTGGCAAATTTATTTGCAACAAGACCTTCTCGTGAAGTGATTACCTTAGATTCTATTTTGGGATTAAAGTTCATAGATAAAATGTGGTGCACCCTGAGGGACTTGAACCCCCGACCTTTCCGGTGTAAACGGATTGCTCTA
>CAZJJM010000005.1:0-24646 GCA_964546355.1 uncultured Candidatus Saccharibacteria bacterium
TTACTTCATCTGCATCAATTTCTGATACAACTCAAATGTCGCTCGGGCATCAGAAAGTGCTGTGTGTGCTTGTTTGTTTTCAATACCGAAATATTCTCCCAATGCGCGAAGTGAAAATTTTTCAATGTCATGATTTGTATGCAACTTTGCAAAGGCAATAGAAATCGTATCGAGCTTGTGATAGTGCATAGTGTTCTCAATACCAACATTTCTAAATGCCTTTTCGATAAACATATGATCAAAGGCTACATTATGCGCCACCATAATAGCGCCTTTTGCTTTATCAGCAAGAATCGTCATGGCTTCTTTTGCAGTATACGCAAATACCCAATCAGCAGCATCATACCCATTAACACGAAGTGCGGTTGGATCAGCATCTTCAATACGTTCTGGTTTTATTTTTAGTTCGAATTGTTCCACCATTTCAAAGGTTGGTGTGTTTGATGATGTCCAATCTTGAGACACAATCACGCCACCAATTTGAATAACTTCATGAACATCTGGGTTGAGTCCTGTGGTTTCGGTATCGAGGAATATAAGTTGTTGTTTTTTAATTTGTGACATAAAAGTAATTATCTTAGATAAAGTGATTTGTTTTTCTTGTGTTCAGTAAACGTTCGTGCGTACCGGATGACACCATCATTACCGTGTAAATAAAAGAGGTATGATGACGCCGTAGGATATAGCACTGCTTCAATTGCGTCAATACCTGGGTTGCCAATTGGTGTCGGAATGAGACCTTTCCTAGTATATGTATTATATGGACCATCAGCACGAAGATCTGACAGTGTCAGCTCACTACTTCCCTTACCAATAAGATACAAAAACGGTGCATCTACTTGAAGCGGCATACCTTTTTCTAATCTTGCTTGTAATATTCCTGATACAACACGTAATTCGTCTTTACCTCGTGCTTCTTTTTCCAAAATTGACGCAAGGATAATAATTTCTTTTGAAGAGAGTGTACTGTTTGATTGTTCAGAAAAAACTTTTTGAGTTCTTCGCTTGAAAGTATCTTCAAGTGTCCGAATTATTTCATCTGTGGTTGTGTTAGGAAAGAAAAAATACGTATCAGGGAACAAATATCCTTCTTTATCCTTGGTTGCATTGAGAAAAGCTTGTCCATCAAAGCCAGATAATTTTTTCTGTAGAATTGCTGCCATTTCTTTATTTGAAACACCTTCTGGAATAGTAACTTTGATTTTTTGAATACCAAAAAGATGCTCTCCTATACGATACGCAACAGTATATACAGGAACCGGTGTTTCAAAATAATATTCACCAGGAGCAATGCGTTTCTCACCGCCAAACATGATGACGAAAAATTGAAAGAGTGTTTCTGATTTTATTATGTCTTTTTCTTTTAACTCACGAGCAAGTGATTGTAGTGAAGCACCTCGCTCTAACGTAATGGATGTTTTGTTTGGAAATGATGATGGTGCAGACAAAAGAATTTTTATCAAAAGATACACCGCTAGTACACACAGAAAAAACCCTACAAGAATGTATGATTTTTTTGGACGAAAAGACGTATCGAAACTTTCGACAAGTCTTTTTCTTTCTTCTTCAAATAATATCTGTTCTGATTCTTGATCCATAAAAACTATATAGGGAGATTCTGAGGTGGTTCTGATTTCTTAGAGTCAATACGCTTGAATGTTGGTGTTTCAAGAACAGCTCCTGGGAAGTGATAGATTGTCGCGATTTCTTCCGTGTTTAAAATAAACGGAACTCTTTCACTTCCTCCGACTGAATTATGTGGTTGTTGGAAGTATGACCGAGCACAATAGGCTTCAAATAATTCTTCTTTTTTTGCTTTTACACGAGTGCCGGTAAAATCTTGCCATGGGTACTCAAAACTCGTCCCATTTTTTGGTCCAAATTTATTACCATGATACGTTGTATATTGACGAAGCATACCCATGAGTCCTGTAATATTATTAGCATTGAAGTTTTCTTTCTTTGCAAGATACATAACTCGAATACCACAATCAAATCCAAATTTATTTACTGCACGTTCTAGTGAGTTGATAATTTCTTGATCATTCTTGGTAACCATTGGCGCAACAATTTCCTTATCTTTTGGTTTGAATTTTGATTTCAATGTTTCAAGATCAAGGAGCATTTTCTTACGCCAATCCATTGTTTTGAACCATGCACCTTCTACAGGAAAACGTTTGGTATCTGCAGTGATTAGGAGCTGGAACCATACATGCTCGTTCTTGCCGACAGCTGCCATGTATTCAAGTGTTCCACTCATCGGATCAATACGTTGTGCTTCTTCTACAAGCGCCTTGTCCATATCATAGTCAATGTATGTTTTGATTGGAAACGCTTCATTCTTTTCTTTATCAAGAACAAATTCAGTACCAAACATACTCCACTCCTCTTTTGTACGAGCACGAGCTACCTCAAGTGTATAATCTGGAACTTCCATAAGTTCTGCTTGTGGGTACTGAGCGTAAATTTGAGATTCAATCAATCCTTTGAATTTCTTCGGTGTACGAATAAAGAAATATAACGCACCTTCAATTGACGCGATTTCAAGCGAAAACCACATACGCACCTGACCTTTCCACAAACGATCATACCATGTACCAACACCACCCGTTTGATAAAATGCATTGATAAGAATAAGCTCCATTGCTGCAGGAGATTTATATAATTCTTTTGGAATACGGATTTCAATATTTACCCATTCAATTTTTGTAATAAAAAAAAGATTTACATACTTGACCCACAATCTCCATGCCCATACCCCAAGTACCGGTACTACAATGAATCCAAGAATCGGACGTACCGTCTCCCAATAACTTTCTGGTAATTGTGAAAAAATATCAAACATATACTATGTGTTCAGTATACTATAATCCAATCGGAATCGACAGTGTTTTTAATGATTTTCCTGTTGGTGGCATGTTTTCTAAGACAACATATCCCACACCGTCATACGGAACGAGTGGTTGCATTAAAACACTGAAACTATACTTCCCCTCAGTAGTACTTATTGCAGGAATTGGATAGGTTGAGGAAATTGGCAATTTTTCGTTATTAATAATGTAGGCAATACCAATTTGACCCTGAACTGGTTCCCAATCACAACCTGAAACAGTACCAGAAAGTGTAATCACAGAAGATGCGAGTAAGAAAGACTGATTACTTTTAGGAGATGTGACAACAATACCACACGCAGTATTGTTCACAGTAGCAGTTTCAGAAAACGCAGTGTTAAACCGAGGTCCATCAGTCCATCGTGTACCATGAGGAGAAAAAGGTGTGGTTTTTTTAATTGTTTCCTTTGCACTTTTAGGAATATTTTTAATTGAAAAGATTCCAATAATAACTGCAATCAAAATAAACCCACCGACGATAGCAATAATGTGTGTAAATCCTTTGTTCCGTATCATATATAAAGTATATCGCACACAAGACAGACTACAAAATAAAAAACACAAACGATATACGTTTGTGTTTTTTATTTTAACCTTTACGCAACTGTATAGAGTCCTTGTTTGTTCTTTTTGAAATATTTTGGATTCTGTAGATTTACGAGAATGGTATTTTTCTTCAAATATCGTTCTTTCATAACTTGATTGACGACATCTTCTTTTGACATAGGACCGCCTTTCTTGATGATCTCTTTTATCACATCACGAACGACACCTTTTTTGTATCCCCATTCTTGGAGCGCATACACACCGCGTCCGACGAGAATGAATCGATCATCTTTGATCAATTCATTGTGACATGTAGCCACATGAGTCTTTTTATCAAAAGTATCACAAATTGCTTTTGCAACTTCACGGAAGTGCATTGGATTTCCATGTTTACGCATCATAAGGAATGCATAATCACGAATACCACGAGTTTTGATGTTTGATGATTCAGCCTTACCCCAATCACCGAGAGGATTTTTTGCAATAGTCTTTGAGATCGAGAGCCAACGACGTGCAATTTCTTCTGTACGATATTCTCCAGCAACTTCTTTCAAATGTTCAAGGAAACGATTCACTACATCAGGTTCTGAAATAAGATCTTCATCTGAGAGTTCTTTGTACAAATTCTTGAGCGAATTAGTAACTTGTGCCATGAGCGGCTCATCAACAGTCCAACGAGATTTGAAGTGTTCATCTTCTTTTTCACGCTTGAAATCATCACCGAGCACCAAGTACAAGTATAAATGGTTTTGAAGGAGAGGATCTTTTGACAATGCTGAAAGAAAATCTTCTTCTGGAACAACAGCACCATGAGAAACCATGTGTGATTTGAGTTCCTGAAAAACAGATTGTTCTGCTTTGAATGCATCAGATTTTTTGATTGCAGTAAGTGCTGCATTTTCGATCTGACGAACACGTTCGCGAGTAATACCATAGACCTTGCCTATAGCTTCAAGCGTTTTGCGTTCTGCGTCATCACCAAGTCCAAAACGATTTACGATAACATCGTAATACCGGTCTTCAAGTGGAGAAAGAATCCGTTTGGTGACTTGCTTTGGTTTAAATGAAAGTGTTGCCATACAACGTAATAATAGAATATGTCTAACGTTAATAAATACTGTCTAAATTGGTGCTCTCGATTTGAGCCTTATTATAATATCATTATATACAAATAAAGTCAAATCCTTGTCAATACCTGTGGATATCCTTGCTATACAAAGATATTATTCTTAGAGCTTCTTACGTAATCGAACTGATTTTGGTGTAACTTCGAGAAATTCATCAGATGCCATAACTTCAAGTCCACGCTCAATACTGATTGAATATGGTGGTTTGAGGACAATTGCTTCATCATTTCCAGATGATCGCACATTGGTCAGATTCTTTCCTTTTACAGGATTCACTGACATGTCCTCACCTTTTGTCACGTTACCGATGACCATACCTTCGTAGACTTCAGTACCGTGTTCAACATAGAGAACACCGCGTTCTTGGAGATTCCAGAGTGCGTATGCAGCGACTTTTCCAGCGATCATTGAAGTCATTGAACCGACATCGCGTTTCTTGATTTCACCAGCGTATTCACGGAATCCGACAACACGACTACTCATGATTCCCTCACCTTTTGTATCAACCACAAATTGCCCACGATATCCGAGCAATCCACGTGTTGGTATTTCGAAAATAACACGAGCGATACCTTCCTTCTCTGTCATGAGCGTCATGATACCGCGACGCTTTGTGATTTTTTCAATAACAGCACCAGAAACATCTTGTGGTACATCCACAGTAAGTTCTTCGTATGGTTCTGTTTTGTGACCATTTTCTTCTTTGATAATAACTTGTGGTTGTGAGACTTGGAGTTCATATCCTTCACGACGCATGTTTTCGAGCAAGATTGCAATGTGCAATTCACCGCGACCATACACGGTAAATGTACTGTCATCATTGAAATCTACCTTGAGTCCAACGTTGATTTCAAGTTCTCGTTCGAGTCGTTCACGGATCTGACGAGATGTTACGAATTTTCCTTCACGTCCAGCAAATGGAGAATCGTTCACCAAGAAACGGAGGGAGATTGTTGGTTCATCGATAGCAATCGCAGGAAGCGCAGGTGTGTCAGCACTACCACAGAGCGTCTCACCAATATATGCATCAGCAATACCAGCCACGAGAGCGATGTCACCAGCAAGTGCTTCAGTAACTTCTTTCTTTGCAAGTCCTTCAAAGGTAAACATTTTAGTTATCTTGATTGGACGGACAGTGTCACCATGACGAACAAATATCGGCATAGACATATTGAGCTTGCCAGTATACACACGGACAACAGCAAGACGGCCGAGGAAGTTATCATATCCGAGGTTGAATGTCTGTGCAGTAAGTGGTTCTTCGATACGAGAGAGTGGAGATGCTGGTACTTGTTCAAGGATCACATCGAGAAGTGGTGTGAGATCTTTTGAATCATCAGTAAGTTTACGTTTTGCAATACCTTCACGGCCGATTGCATACACAGTCGTGAATTCGATTTGTTCATTTGTCGCACCAAGTTCAATGAAGAGTTCAAGTACTTGATCTTCTACTGCTTTTGGATCAGCAGCTGGTTTGTCGATCTTGTTGATAACGAGAATAGGTTTAAGTCCGAGTTCAAGGGACTTTTTCAATACGAAACGAGTTTGTGGCATTGGACCTTCTTGCGCATCTACGAGAAGAAGCACAGAGTCAATGGATCGGAGTACGCGTTCTACTTCAGAACCGAAATCCGCGTGTCCTGGTGTATCCACGATATTGATTTTTGTTCCTTTGTAATTGACTGAAGTATTTTTCGCATAAATAGTAATACCACGCTCCACTTCGAGAGCGTTTGAGTCCATAGACACACCTTCTGCAGACATACCTGTCTGACGCATAAGTGCATCTGTAAGAGTGGTCTTGCCGTGGTCCACGTGCGCAATAATTGCAATGTTTCTAATTTCCATATAATGAATCGAATTGTATTGATTAATAAACAAAAAGTCGGCCAAGCGACCGAATTAAGATGATATAAGTATATAACAGTATAAGTGAAAAGTCAAAAATATGAAATAAAAAAGTTCATGAACCCAATGGTTCATGAACTTAATTTTACTTTTTCAATTCTTTAAAAATTCCCTCGATTGCAATAACTACTGAAAGTATTTGGAATATAGCCAAAATTGGCGAATCTGTTTTGAACATGGTGTAAGTTAATATTATATGTGCGATAAAATATAAACACCAACCAATAACATTTGTGACCTTTTTATCAAAAGCTAACAAAAGAGTTCCAAACAAAGAACATAATGCAAAAATAAATTGTGTAAGTACCAAAATTGAGGTCAAAGCTTCAATAAGAAACAATGAACAAACAAAGATAGTAATGATAAGCACAAAAGTTTTAAACAATACATTCCATTTTTTTAAGAGGTTTTTTACATTACCTCCATCTTTCGAGCGAGCGATTAGATAACCGTAAGTCATAAGAACAACAAGTGCTATATCAAGTACAACCATAATCCAGAGATTTGCTTTATGTTGCAAAACCATCTGAAGATAGAAATATAAGGTTATAACAGCTGCTCCAAGAATTCCATATATCCAACCAATTGCTTTTTTTCTGCGAACGTAGAACTTATTTAGAAAAAGTAAAAGAGCTGAAACTAACTGTAGAACGACCATTTACTATTTATTTTTAACTAGATATATTATATCATTATATAATAAATAAGTCAATATCCATGCAAAAAGCCCTAGAAATAGGGCTTTTTATGTTATTTTTATTCTTTCCGTAAAAAAATATATTACTTAATCAAATTAACTATATCCTTAAACGTCACCACAATCATGAGAAGAATCAAAATACCGAATCCAACCATATTTACAATACCAAGAATTTTTGGAGACATATTCTTCCCTGTTATCTTTTCTATAAAAAGAAAGAGAAGTCTTCCACCATCAAGTGCTGGGAATGGGATGAGATTAAGTACTGCAAGATTGATAGAAATCAATGCTGCAATAGACAGTACATAGAGAATGCCATACTCATATGCACTACCAACAATTCGCGCAATACCAATCGGACCAGACACTTGATCGAGATTTGCCTTACCGAGTACTGCATCACGAATCAATGTACCGAATTGTGAAATAGTCATCTTGAGCATTTGCACCGTATGTGTAAATCCTTCAGAGAGCGCATCAAGTAATCCAAGTTTTACTGTACCAACGAGATCAATGGCGACACCAATTACTGGCTTGGCACCTTTGTCTGAAATTTCTGGAACGACCTCCACTGTAAGCGGTTGTTGTGCACGGATAATATCGATTGTGATTTTTTGAGCACCATGTGATGCGACATAGTCTTGCAACACCTGTGGAGTAATAGACTCCGTAACAATCTTTCCCTTAGAAGAAAGACTAACAATAATATCTCCAGGGATTATTCCGGCAAGTGCAGCTGGAGTACTCGGACGAACTTCAGTGACGAGTAGATGTATGTCATGGATACTGGTATTTCTATTCATCTCCTCAGGAGAAACAGCTGTCGGCATACCAATCATGAATCCTGTTGTATACAACACCCATGCAAGTAGGAAATTACACACAACTCCCGCAATCATTACGAGTGCTTTTTTCCACGCAGGTTGTGCACTGAAACTTCCTGGAGTATTCGCTGTCTCAGAATCACCTTGTTCACCAAAGATACGCACAAATCCACCGAACGGAATTGCATTAATCGTGTACTCTGTGTCACCTATTTTCTTACCCCACAGTTTCGGCGGAAAACCAAAACCAAATTCAAGTACACGAATGCCAAGTTTCTTGGCAGTATAAAAATGCCCAAATTCATGAACGAGAACAAGTACAAACAATATGACAATGAAAAGAAATATTCCCATGGGTTAATTCATTACTTCCTGTTCTTTTTTAGTAAATAAAACTTCCAGGGCACTATTTGCTTCATCAACACACTTTTGCAAATCTTCTTTTGCGCGAAATTTATCATCTTCGGTCAATGCACCAGATTTTTGTTGTTCTTCAATATCTTTCTGCACAGCTTCACGTTCTTTGCGAACAGAAACACGAGCGTCTTCAAGTTTTTGTTTTACTACTTTTACCAATTGTGTACGAGTCTCAGCAGTAAGCATCGGGAAAATAACCCGCAACCCTTTTTCGTCTGTTGCAAGAGAAAGTCCAAGATTTGCAGCAGTAATCGCACGTTCAATATCCTTAACTTGTCCTTTGTCCCACGGAGACACACGAAGTGTTTTCGGGTCTTCAATATTTACTGAAGCAATATTTTTAATTGGTTGATAGTCACCGTAGACTTCCACAGAAATACCGTCAAGAAAACTTGGCGCTGCACGTCCTGTGTGTAATTGCATGTACTCACGAGAAAGCCATTCTTCGACCTTCTTACAATCTGTTTTGAATTTGGTAAAATTATATGCCATAACAAAAACAGTATAGCATATTTTATGATTTCGTCTTACAAAAAATCATTTTTACGCCTTAATACAATCCTTGGTTCACCGTCTCCATAATAATTATCTTTCCAAGAATCAATCAGAAACCCAGAAGAAAGATATAGCATAATCGCTTTAGTGTTATGAGGATGTGTATCAAGACTTACTTCTTTAACATTTTTTAATTCTTCAAGAAGCATGTGTAGTGCTGTTCGGGCAATTCCCTGATCTTGAAAATCAGGATGAACGACCAATCCCGTAATGTAAGCGCAGTATTCGTCTTTCATGTGATAGTCTATGCTTCCGACAATAGTATTGTTTTGCTTAATAAAAAAACAGAGGTTATTTTTAATTTGTTCTTGCGCTTGCGCAATAGTATCTGAAGGAGAATAATTTTTTAAAGACGAGAAATTTTTCTCTAAATTAACATAGGTATCAACATCAGAAAGAGATATTTTATGTAATGTAATAATTGGTTTCATTTTTATTTTTAAATTATTGAGTATAGTTTTCAGGAATCAAAAGGAGTATTGCTTCACACAACATTTTAACACCAGACCCATTGTCGAGAATTGATTCTGTGCAATGAGATATTTTCTCTAGTGTATTTGTCTGATCGTGAGACATTGGATGTGTACCAACTTTTGTATATTCTTTATGTAAAACACGAATCAGTGTAGAAAAAAGCGCATGAGCGGCTTCACGCATCCTATTATGATTTTCTTCATCATCATACATATCAAGAAATAAACTGATACGCGCGAGTCGTTCAGGTTTGGTCAATCCAAGTAATTCTTGTGCTTCAGTAAGGAATGGTTCTCCTTGAGAGACAGTATGCGTCACAGTGCGAGAAAGTACCGTTGGAAGAATTCGCAATGTACTGTCGACAATAAAAAAGATTCTCATTTCAACAAGCGGATCTTCGATTGTTTTCAATAACGCATTTTGTGCATGTGAATTAAAAAAGGTACTTGCAATCACCACCACTTTCTTGTTGTCAGTAGATTTTTCAGAAAGAAATTTAGATACCTCTCGTGCATCATCAACGCCAAAAGACACATGATTATGCATAAAGAAATCTGGATGTGACTGTGTCGGTAATTGATGTTCAGCAAGTGCAGCATTCACAAGAGCAAGTGCTTCGTCTTTTGCACCAGTAACAATAAACGCATGTTGTTGTGTAAGATCAAGATGTGCCATGGTGTATGAATATTATCTCTTACTCATAATAGTTTTCTTGTATGTGTCGAGATGTTCGAGTGCTATACCTGTTCCCTTCACTACACAATAGAGAGGATCTTCTGCGAGACGTGCCTTCACTCCGGTCTTTCGATATACCAACTCTGCAAGTCCACGTAACTGAGAAGAACCGCCAGTCATAATAATACCGTGATCAATAATATCTGATGCGAGTTCTGGCGGTGTTTCTTGTAACACATCCTTGATTGCCATAATCATCTGTCTGAGTTCTTTGTCGATCGCACGAACAATCTCATTGGTTGTGACTTGAGCACTGCGAGGCAAACCTTGGACAAAATCACGTCCCTTGATAGTGAGTGTCAATTCTTCTTCGAGTGGAACTGCAGCACCAATCATCATTTTTACATATTCAGCAGTCTTGTCACCGATGGCAAGATTGAAGGTTTTCTTGATATGGTCAGCGATGGCTTGATCAATTTTATCACCAGCACATTTCACTGATGTACAAGAAACGATTCCCCCAAGCGCAATCACCGCAACGTCTGTCGTACCACCACCAATATCAACAATCATGTATCCTTTTGATTCATGAATCGGAATACCTGCACCAATCGCAGCGAGAATTGGTTCTTTGACCACATACGCATTGCGGGCACCAGCCTTGATCGCAGCTTCAATAACTGCACGACGTTCAGTAGAGGTAATTCCGGCAGGTACAGAAATCATGACATCTGGTTTTATAAGATTCCATTTACCAAGTGCCTTTGCAATAAAATACCGAAGCATTGCTTCTGTTGCACGATAATCTGCAATCACTCCGTCTTTCATTGGACGATACGCGATAATACTCCCAGGAGTTTTACCAATCATTGCTTTTGCTTCAGCACCAATCGCTAGGATTTTGTTGTCTTGTTCAGAAACAGCCACCACAGAAGGTTCATTGAGAACAATTCCCTTACCAGGAACAAAGACGAGTGTATTCGCTGTTCCGAGATCAATGCCGAGTTTTTTTGAAAAAAGTCCCATAGGTACCGCCAGTATAGCAACTAGAGGACAAAATATCTACGGTATTGTTATATTATTTTATGTGTGGTATAATAAAATTAGAAACCTCTAAATTTTTAAATATGTCAAACATGAAAAGTTTTTGTACTGTAAAAACAGCAAGTCTAGTTTTTATAACACTCAAAGAAAAAGAGATTGAAGATAAAAAATGTATGCATGAGACACTCATTGACGCACTGCAGACACAATACAAACAAGCAAAAAAAGATGACGTAACAAGTGACGAACTGGCACACATGAACCTTATAAAAGGTGATCAAATCATTTTGTATGACAAAGATTCACCAAATAACAGCATCATTGGAACAATGACAAAAGCAAGAAACGTTATTTCTTGGGAAGAAGAAACATTCGAAGAGTTTGTTCCTACCGTTGATATATTGTTTCAAAAAAACATGACAACATATTTTGTGTTCAAAAAGTAAAAACATTCATAGCTCTATTCTGTCGATTTTGACAGAATAGAGCTATTTTTATTCCCGGACAATACCTATGGTATGATACGGTCACATGAAGATTGCGACCATTATTCCCCTCGTAAAAAATATCCCGCAAGAATCCCTCACCTATTTTACTGGTCGAGATATTAGTATTGGTACACTCGTCCGGATTCCTTTACGAAACAAAATTATCGATGGAATCGTTATTGACATAGAGGACCTCAGTGCTTCAAAAGGTTCGATCAAAGAATCTACCTACAAACTCAAAAAAATTGAAAGTGTTAAAGGAAAACCATTTTTTACTGATGCATTTTTTGAAATGGTGCAAGAAATCAAAACACTCTATATAAGTACAACTGGTGTAGTTTTGAAAACAATTCTTCCTTCAGTATTTTTGAGTGAATATCAGGCTTTAAAAAAACCGATACCTCGAACAACAAATCCTTCAAAAATACGACAAGAAAAACTAGTGCTGCAAGCGAGTTTCGAGGAACGTATTTCATATTATCGCACATATATACGTGAATCATTTGCACAGAAGAAATCTGTTTGTCTGGTCGTTCCGACCATCACCGACGCAGAGCTCTTTTACCAAGAACTCCAAAAAGGTATAGAAGCGTATGTATTTGTATTTCACAGTGACCTGAGTACAAAAGCGCATGTTGAGCGATACAATACATGCATCACCACAGAACATCCCGTTCTGATTATTTCCACTGCGCCATATATCAGTATTCCGAGACATGACATAGGAACACATATTATTGAACGTGAATCCTCAAACACCTATCGTACGGTCGGTAGTACATCGTATGATTTGCGGATCTGTACAGAACTCTATTCGTATTACTACGGCAGTAAGATTATTCTCAGCGACAATCTGGTACGCATTGAAACATTTCTCCGTCACAAAGAAAAGGAGCTTTCAGCAATTATGCCACTATCGTATCGCCCAAACGCACACCTCACACAAACCATCATCCAGATTCCAACAGGCAAAAAAGCGACCCGAACAGAATCATCACATATATTTACCAGTGAAATTCTAGATCTTCTAAAGAAATCTGGTACAAAAAAAGAAAAAGTATTTCTTTTCACACTTCGCAAGGGTCGTGCGAGTGTCACTGTGTGTAGAGATTGTGGTACAAATGTTATTTGTGACAAGTGCAATACACCGTTATCACTCTTCGACACCAACAATGGTGCAAATCGCATATTCCGATGTGTACACTGTGGCACAGAAAAAAATCCAAACATGAAATGCTCCCATTGTGAAGGATGGCATTTAGTACCATTAGGTATTGGTACCGACACAGTTGCTACAGAAATCACCGAAAGGTTCCCTGATCGACCACTCTTTCGCATAGACAAAGAATCAACAAAAACACCTACGCAGGCAAAAAAAGTCATGACTGCATTTATGGAATCAGAAAATGGGATTCTTGTCGCAACAGAAATGGCACTCTTTTATACAGACAAACAGATTGACCATACGGTAATTGTGTCATTCGATTCATTCTTCAGTATGTCGAGTTTCCGAGTAAACGAAAAGATCATACAACTTATCATCGCACTTGGTGCTCGCACAAAACAAACACTTTCAATTCAAACACGCAATCCTGACATGCCGGTACTTCGACATGCCACCACGGGATCACTGACACAATTTTTCCAACAAGAACTCGCGGAACGACATGAATTCGACTTCCCTCCATATATGGTATTCATCAAGCTCACCTATGCGAGTACCAAAAATACCAACCACGCAGAAGAAACATTAAATGAATTACTTTCGTCATACAATCCAACTGTATACAAAAAAAATATTCTCATGCAAAAATACTTCCTAACACATGCACTTATTTCAGTACCCAAAAATCACGTGTATCCAAAAGCACTTTCTCAATATGCCGAACGAGATAGTGAACTGTTTACACTACTTGAAGCACTACCACCAAACTGGACAATCACGGTTGATCCAGAGGATTTGTAAAATGAAAGAGGTTAAAAACATTAAATAATGGAGAATCTATAGTAATCATTAGGTTTTAAGTTGATTATACTTGCACACCTTTTATATATATGATAAAGTAATATCCATATGAGTATGACAAATATTGAGGTCAAAAAGAACGCAAACGAGAACAATGTAAATTTGATTCGTCGTTTTTCTCGTCGTGTTCAAGAATCTGGTATCATCCCTCGCGTAAAGTCTCTTCGGTACAACGAACGACCAATGTCAAAATTGAGCCAAAAAGTAATGACTGTGAAGAGAATCGCAAAAAGAAAAGAAACAGAAAAATTGCGCAAACTCGGCAAAATCGCAGAACGTCCAACACGATAATACTATGGAGAAAGACGTCGAGACCATCGCAATTCGACAGATGACAAAAGGCAAGCTTCCGAGCTTGCCTTTTGCTCGTATAAAAGACACCGTACTCGGCAAATCATATGAACTCAGTCTTGTGTTTGCAAACCGCGAAACATCCCGTGAACTCAATCGTGTTCACCGAGACAAAGATTATGTAACAAACATTCTTAGCTTCCCGCTTACCAAACATTCAGGAGAAATCGTCATCAATCTCGAAAAAGTTCGCAAAGATGCAAAAGAATTCGAAAAGACACATGAAGATTTTTTGGGATTTTTATTCATTCACGGATTACTACACCTCAAAGGAATGGATCACGGTCCAAAAATGGAAGCTCAGGAAAAAAAGTTTTGTAAAATATTCAACTATTAACAGACTTTATTTTGGTCTTTAGACATTTTCTCTATATACTATAGATATGATACGCAACATTACTGTTGGAATTGACGTCGGAACATACGCAACACGCGTAGTAGTGTGCGAGCACCTCAAAGAAGAACCATTGCCACGAATTCTCGGTACAGGCATTACTGAATCACGAGGACTCCGTCATGGATACATTGTTCACATGGAAGAAGCAATCACTTCCATCAAGCAAGCAATTTCACAAGCAGAAAAAACTGCTGGGGTTAAAATCACTCGCGCATTCCTCGCAATCGGTGGTATTAGTCTTGGAGCAGAGACAACCACTGGCAGTGCGATTATTTCTCGTGCAGACAAAGAAGTAACTGACCGTGACATTCAAAAAGCGTTTGATGATAGTCAAAATCAAGTAAACAAAACAAACAAAAAGATTATTTTTTCATCACCTATTTCATACAAAATAGACGGAGAAGATATCTTCGGAAGACCCGAGGGACTACAAGGTATCAAACTTGAAACTCGAAGCCTTTTTGTGACATGCCTTTCACAACACTTTGAAGACATGATTACAGCAGTCACAGAAGCCGGTGTAGAAGTGATAGATATTGTTCCTGCACCCCTCGCAAGTGCTGTTGTGACACTTACTGTCCCACAAAAAATGGCAGGTTGTGCACTTGTCGATATTGGATCAGAAACTGTTTCAATTGCTGTTTTTGAAAACAATACACCGATTTCAATGCAGGTATTTTCTATTGGATCAACAGACATTACAAAAGATATTGCACTCGGCCTACGTGTTTCTCTCGAAGAAGCAGAGCATGTAAAGAGAGGAACAATTACTCATAATTATCCGCAACGAAAACTCACTGATATTATCGAAGCCCGACTCACAGATATTTTTGAACTCATCGAAACTCATTTGAAAAAAATTCACCGCAGTGCTCTTCTCCCTGGTGGAGTTATTATTACTGGTGGTGGTGCACATCTTGCTGTAATCGAACAACTTTCAAAAAAACTTCTCAAACTTCCAGCAAAAATTGCGACAGCTGAAGCATTTTCACAATCAAAAAATAAAATAAAAGATCCTGCATGGTTCACCGCAATCGGCCTCTGTCTTTTACAAAAAGAATACCTTGTGACTGACACTCCAAACACTCTCAGTAAAGGATTTAATTCTATAAGAGAACTTCTCAAGAACACTGTCAAGCAACTACTTCCATAGGTTCTGCATGGTTTTCTTTTTCCAAAATTCTGGTATGATAGGACGTATAGAACTTAACAGCGCTAACCGAACATTCTTATGGCAAAAATTAATCCCGAAATTGAAACATCTGCACGAATCAAAGTAATTGGTGTTGGTGGGTCTGGCAAAAACGCCTTGAACCACATGATAAACGCAAAGGTAAAAGGTGTTGAATTCATCAGTATCAATACTGATATCCAAGACCTCCACAATTCCCTTGCGGAAAAGAAAATCCACATTGGAAAAAACCTTACAAAAGGTCTCGGTGCTGGTATGAATCCAGAAATCGGCAAACGCGCTGCTGAAGAAACAAAATCTGAAATACAAGACGTCATCAAAGGATCAGACATGGTGTTCATTGCTGGTGGTATGGGTGGTGGTACTGGAACAGGTGCTGCTCCTGTGGTTGCGCGACTCGCAAAAGAACAAGGTATTTTGACTGTTGCTGTAGTAACGAAACCATTCTTCTTTGAAGGAAATCTCCGCATGCGTCTTGCAGAAAAAGGACACGAAGAACTCGAACAAGAAGTTGACGCAATCATCAGTATTCCGAATGATCGACTTCTCAGTCTCGCAGGCAAGGACACAAGTTTCAAAGATGCATTCGCTCGTTGTGACGAAGTGCTCCGACAAGCAGTCGAAGGTATCTCAGACCTCATCACCACTCCTGGTATCATCAACGTTGACTTCGCTGACATCAAAGCAATCATGTCTGATGCAGGAAGTGCACTTATGGGTATCGGCGTAGCGTCAGGAGATGGTCGTGCAGAAAAGGCTGCTATCGAAGCAATCAATTCTCCACTTCTTGAACTCTCAATCAACGGCGCAAAAGGAGTTCTCTTCGCTATCTCTGCAGGAGAAGACCTCACACTTCACGAAGTACAAACTGCCGCAAAGATTATCACTGAATCTATCGATAAAGATGCCAAGGTCATCTTCGGCACTATCAAAGATGAGCGTATGAAAAAAGGTGAGTTGAAAGTAACTGTTATAGCAACAGGTTTCCCTACTGATCACCCGAAGAAATCACTCTTCCAACAACAAGACACACCTCTCACCTTCCCAAGTACAATGAACAACACAAAGGAAGCAGAGAAAACAGCTCAACCAATCAAACAAGAAAAACCTGACTCATCTTCTGTTATAACTCAGACACCGACAACTCCACCGTCTGACTACATAAAGAGAATCGATCGTAAAGAAATCGTCATCGACGCAACAACAGAAACTTTTGAAGATGACGTAGACGACGAATGGAATGCAATCCCTGCATTTCTCCGAAGACCAAAAAAGTAATTTTATCTAAAAATACACCACATAAAGTGGTGTATTTTACTATCACCTCAACAGGTAGTATAATAGGACACATATGGAAAAAATATTTGAACTCATGATACTAGGAGGTGGTCCTGCTGGATGTGGCGCTGCGGTCTATGCAGCACGTAAACGTCTCGATACGATACTTATCACTCCAGAATTCGGCGGGCAATCTGCTGTCTCAGAAACGATCTACAACTGGATCGGTACACCAGAAATAGGAGGACAAACACTTGCAGATGATCTCGCGGCACATGCAAAATACTACGAAGGAGATATATTAAAAATCGTTTCTGGTCAGAAGGTTACCAAACTCAACAAAGATACTGAGACAGGACTTTTCATTGCAACAACAGAAAATGGTCACACGTATCATGCACACGCAGTACTCATCACCACAGGAAGTGGTAGACGCAAACTTGAAGCAATCAATGCTGATATATTTGAACACAAAGGTATCACCTACTGTGCATCATGCGATGGACCACTTTTCTCTGATATGGATGTCGTAGTGATCGGTGGTGGTAATGCAGGGTTCGAATCTGCAGCCCAACTCCTCGCCTACGCAAAGAGTGTCACACTCCTTCACAAGAGTGAGCAATTCCGTGCAGATGAAATCACTGTCGAAAAAGTACTCAAAAACCCACACATGAAAGCGATCAAAAATGTCGACATTCTCCGTGTCGATGGTGAAAAATTCGTCTCATCTCTTACCTACCGCGACAAAACAACAAATGAAGAAATCACACTCCCAACACAAGGTATCTTTGTAGAAATAGGACAAACACCAAATACTGAATTTGCAAAAGATGTTGTATCGCTCGACACCTATCACAAAATCCCTGTCGATCCACGCACACAAAAAACAGCGACAAAAGGACTCTGGGCTGCTGGAGACTGTACCGATGGACTCTACCATCAAAACAACATTGCGACAGGCGATGCCGTCAAAGCAATAGAAGATATTTATCAGGAGTTGAAAGCGAGATAAAATAAAATTCCGTCATTGCGAATTGCAGTGACGGAATCATTGTGTTAAGTAGTTTAATTATGATTTTATAAGAATTTCTTCTGTATCTGTCACTATATTATGATAAGCGACATAAATTTTTTCAGAGGCTTCTTCATAGCTAATGCCATCTCTTTTTGCAGCATCCAACGTTTGTAATAGAATTCTCTTATCTCCTAGTGTTCCTAGTAAAAGATTGGAGCCTAGAAGTAATAAAATTACACCGGAAATCATTTGAATATCAAAAAATAACAACCAATCGACACCTGGTATAACACCACGGAAGATAAGCATGTACAACACGGCAGCAACAAATATTGTACTGATAATTGAAATTATTATTGTTAGTACAATAATTTTTGTCATAAACAAATTGTTGATGATTGCTTTTAGGGATAAATACTCTGAATTTTTCATTTTTTATATAGATTTAAGTTATGTGAAATTTATTGAATTTTTCAAATCCCTACGAGGAGCTGAAAAATTCAATAAATTGACTCAACATCTACTTTTCCAAAGAACTATCTTATAATTAAATAATATCATATTTTTATATAAAAGTCAAGTACTATAAAACCCCTTATATCAAGGGGTTTTATAGTGAACTTCAGTATTTTAATGCGTTATTACTGTATCTCTTCTACTGTAACTTTCAAAATCTTTGGAGGATTTATAGGTCTATCATTTTGGTCGGTTGATAATTCTGCAATTTTATCAACAACATCAATACCACTAATAACTTCACCAAAGATTGTATAATTGTATGGAAGTGGTACATCTTTGTGCATGATGAAGAATTGACTACCATTTGTATCCGGACCAGCATTCGCCATTGCGACTACTCCCCGCTTGTATCCTTCTTTTGCGATTGGTGAATCTGCATTGAGTTCATCATTGAATTTATATCCTGGTCCACCCATACCTGTACCTGTCGGATCACCTCCTTGAATCATGAAATCCTTGATTACACGATGAAAGATGACATTGTCATAAAATCCTTTCTTCGCAAGTGTCACGAAATTCTCGACTGTCTTTGGTGCAAGACCATCGTATGTGTGAAATACAATATTCCCGAGTGATGTTTCAAGTGTGATAGTGTGTTGCATAGCATTTTTTGACGATGTCATAATTTTTGTTTGATCTGATAAAATTGGTTCATTTGTAGGAATCGTGTCAATTGGAGTATCTACAGATTGTTGACGCTTTACAGTCAAAACTGTCCCCATAACAATCATTCCTATAAGCACGATTGTGATAATAATATTTTTTGTTTGCATACATATCTAGTATCGCTCAAAATGTGTTTTTTGCAAAATGTTGACTTCATTTAAAATATACTATATTATCTTTTCAGATATAAATATAGAATAAGATGAAAAAAACAACAATGGTTTCAAAAGATGAAATATTCTCTTTTGAAACAAATCTTGATATAAGAATAATTGACAAGAAGCCATTTTCAATTTGTACACCTGCACTTGGTGGTTGGTCTGGCTATCAAGTAACTTACGAAGAGAACAGGTTTTTCAAATATGCATATCTTGAATTTTATATTGCATTTATTTTTGTGTTATTTTTCATACTTTTTATGATATTTGCTAAAAATCAAACAAATAAAACAGAAATAATTTATGAAAATCAAAAAATGTATGTATGGAAATATGGAAAAGAGAAATGGACTTCAGAAAAATTATTTGATTATCGTGAATCATTTCAGCGAATGAATAATTAATTAAAAAGTACCACAAATGTGGTGCTTTTTTTATTTCCTCAAAACCTTTTTCAAATATTTCCCCGTATGAGACTTCGGAGTATTCGCTACTTGTTCAGGTGTACCCTTTGCGACCAGTTGACCTCCTCCTGTTCCACCTTCTGGACCAATATCGATAATATAGTCAGCACACTTGATAATATCGAGATTGTGTTCAATGAGAATCACACTATTTCCTTTCTGTACAAGCTGATTGAGTACCGCAAGAAGATTCGCAACATCATCATAATGAAGTCCTACAGTCGGCTCATCGAGCAGATACATCGTCTTCTCGACATGCGGACGATAGAGCTCTGAAGCAATCTTCACACGCTGTGCTTCACCACCAGAGAGTGTCGTTGCACTTTGACCGAGCTTCACATATCCGAGACCTACATCAACAAGTGTCTTCACTCGATCATAAATAGCAGGAATATCTGCAAAGAATGCCACAGCTTCTTCTACGGTCATTTGTAATACCTCATAGATATTTTTTCCTGGAGTTTTTTTATCATGAGTACTCCCACGGTATTTTACTTGCAATGTTTCTTTATCAAAACGCTTACCTCCACACACGTCACACGTCACATAGACTGTCGGCAAGAAATGCATCTCTACCGCAATTTCACCATTTCCTTCACACGCTTCACAGCGACCACCTTTTACATTGAAAGAGAATCTATTAGCTTTCCATCCACGAAGACGGGCTTCTTCTGTTGTCGCAAATAGATCACGAATATGTGTAAATGCACCTGTATATGTCGCAATATTTGAACGAGGTGTCCGACCAATAGCTGATTGGTCAATGAGAATGGCACGAGAAAGATACTCTGTACCGGTAAATGTTGTACAGTTAAAAATCTTTGCACTTCGATATGCACGCTCATACCGAGCCTGTAAGTTTTTGTGCAAAATCTCATACATAAAAGAACTTTTTCCAGATCCTGAAACACCAGTAATACAGACAAGTCTACCAAGCGGAACATCTACATTGAGATTCGTAATATTAAACACTTTTCCTCCGGCAATTTTAATCACACCTTTATCGGCATCACGACGCTTTTCTGGAATTTCAATTTTCACATCTCCGCGAAGATATGCGAGTGTGCGAGATTTTGAAGGATTGGTTTTTGCATCAAGGAGTTTATCGAGATAATCAGCGACGATCACTTGCCCGCCATGCACGCCAGCTTTTGGTCCAATATCGATAATATAATCAGATGCATAAATAGTATCTTCATCGTGTTCTACGACAATAATCGTATTCCCGAGATCACGCAAATTTTCGAGTGTTTTGATCAGGCGTTCATTGTCTCGTTGGTGAAGTCCGATAGTTGGCTCATCAAGTACGTAGAGCGCTCCTACAAGTCTTGAACCGAGTTGTGACGCAAGACGAATACGTTGAGATTCACCGCCAGAAAGCGTGTTTGCCTTACGATCAAGCGAAAGGTATTCGAGCCCAACATTGAGCAAGAACTGTACTCGTGCTTCAATTTCTTTCAAAATAACTTTTGCAATATCTTTTTCTTGTACGGTCAATGACAACTCAATAAAAAAGTCAGTGACATTGGTAATAGTCATTTTCGTCAAATCAACAATATTGATTTGTTTTTTCTTATCGCCAGAGAGGAGGAATACATGGAGTGCTTCCTTACGCAATCGTGCACCCTGACAATCATCACACACATCAAGTGCGCCGAAATACTTCGTCCCGAGTCCATTACAGGTCGGACATGCTCCATATGGAGAATTGAACGAGAATAATCGAGGTTCTACTTCAGGAAAAGAGAATCCATCATTCGGACAAGAAAATTTCGAAGACATGAGGAATTCCTCTCCGTTTTCAGATTCACCGCCAAAGCGAATCACCACGAGCCCGTCACTTTCTCCGAGTGCACGTTCAATAGACTCAGATAGACGCATTCGTGCATCTGCTGGAGTATCTTTGAATTCGTGAAGTGCGAGTGTGTCGATCAACACATCAATGTTGTGTGCTTTTGTCTTTGAAAGTTCGATACGGTCACGAAGATTTTTTATCTTGCCATCAACACGAACCTTACCATACCCTTTACCGAGAAGATCGTACAACATCTGATAATACTCACCCTTACGTCCACGTACAAGCGGTGCGAAAATTTCTACCGGAGTTTCACTCCACTCAACACCCATAACTGCCTTTTTACCTTTTGTGTCTTTTGCATATTCATTTACCTTTTCAAGTACAAAAGTAATAATTTCTTCATTTGAAAGTTTCTTAATTTCTTCTCCACATTCTGGACAATGAGGTCGTCCTACACGAGCATAGAGCACACGAAGGTAATCGTATATTTCTGTAATTGTCGCTACTGTCGAGCGAGGATTATTGGAACGAGATTTTTGGTCAATAGAAATGGCAGGAGAAAGTCCTGTGATCTCATCCACGTCAGGCTTAGGCATTTGATTGAGAAATTGTCGCGCATATGCAGAAAGTGATTCAACATAGCGACGTTGCCCTTCTGCAAAGATTGTATCGAATGCGAGTGATGACTTCCCAGAACCAGACATGCCAGTAATAACCACCATTTTGTTACGTGGCATTTCTACGTTGATATTCTTCAGATTGTGGGTTCGCGCGCCTTTGACTATGATTTTATCACTTTCATTGTTGTGTTTACTCATATTTTACATACAGACACAACACCCAGAGGTACTCCTTGGGTGTATATATCTTTTATTATGAGTAAACTATACCACATATATCTTATATAAAAAACCCTATCTTACTTATAAGATAGGGTTTAAAACATGTTCGGATTTTTTAGGTTTTGTTACTTCCACCTCCAGGAATTTTTTCGGCTGTTTTTTCGCTGCTTAATTGAGTTACGATAATGTCTGAGTTTCCGCTCGCGGGTGTTCGCAAAAAATGATCATGTTTTTTCATTGTGTTTGGTATTAAATTATGAAGATGTACTTATTGCTAGAGTTTGTCTGGTTAACAAAGTTCAATAACAATAAAACTATTCTATCAAAACATGTATTAATGTCAATTATTTCCCTAATCTTTCTGATTATTAAATGAAACAAATAAAAAGGTTAGTTATTTCCTAAACAAAAAAACCATTGACATTATTTTTAAAAAACATTACCCTAATGGAAGATTTTAAAACTATATAAAATGGCAGATTTTTTAAGTATTGCTTATAGCTATAATATTACCGAAGGATATTCTTTCGAAAAATTTAGAAAAGAGCTTGATTTTTTAATAAAAAAATATCCTAAAACATTAAGCTCTAAAGAACAAATACTTTTAACTACTGAGAAAGAAATATCACTGAGTGATAATTTCAAAAAAACAATCACTTCTTTTTCAAAAAAAGAAAATAAAACACATTTTGAAATGCTTAAATATTATATATACAACAAAACTTTAAAAAATAAAAGAATGAAAATCTGTTTGAAGCAACATCATCAATTTACAGATAAAAGAGGTTCTCCTTTTGATTACAAACCAGTAGAAAGATAAAAATTCAAATAGCTCTAACAAGAGCTATTTTTTATTTCCCTGCTCTTTCCAATCGTTCTCGAAGTACCATGATCTCATCGCGCAAAATTGCTGCTGTTTCAAAATCGAGTTCCTTCACGGCTTTATTCATATCCTTCTCTTTCATTTTTATAATTTTGTCATATACCACGAGTTCACGTTCTTCATCAGAAAGTGGTACTGTACCGAGCTTGCCAGGACGTTCTGCTTTTTTCTTTTCTTGTATCATCGTCTTCTTGAAGAGGGCAATGTCGAGTGAGAGTTCTGCGTTCACAGCCTTTGCATGATCACTTTCCATGTGTTCAGTAATATCTTGAATTGATTTCTTGATTGTTTGTGGAGTAATACCATGCGCAGTGTTGTATGCAATCTGAATATCTCGACGACGAGAAGTTTCCGCAAGTGCACGTTCGAGTGAACCGGTCATGACATCAGCATAGAGAATAACCCGACCTTCAGCATTTCTGGCAGCGCGACCAATCGTCTGGATAAGTGATGTCTCACTCCGCAAAAATCCTTCTTTGTCTGCATCGAGAATACCGATCAGTGACACCTCTGGAAGATCGAGTCCTTCACGAAGCAAGTTTACACCGACAATAACATCAAATGTTCCCTTGCGGAATTCAGTCAAAATCTGAATACGTTCTATGGTCTTGATTTCACTATGGAGATACTCCGCTTTAATACCTTTATCCTTGAGATACACAGAGAGATCTTCAGCCATTTTCTTCGTCAGTGTTGTTGCAATAACTCTATCACCTTTCTTGATAGTCTTTTCTGTTTCAGAAATAAAATCTTGAATTTGACCTTTGTAGCCATTGCTTTCTGTAGATGCAGTAACTGGTCGCACAATTGTTTCTGGGTCTATCAATCCTGTCGGACGAATAATCTGCTGGACAATTTGTTCCCCTTGTTCACGCTCACGAACTCCTGGTGTAGCTGAAACATACGTCACTTGCCCAATACGTGACTCAAATTCAGCATAGCGAAGCGGTCTATTGTCTTTTGCACTCGGAAGACGAAAACCGTATTCAACAAGTGTATTCTTACGAGACGCATCACCTGCATACATACCTTCAAGCTGAGAAAGAGTGACGTGTGATTCATCAACAAATGTCAGGAAGTCTGGAGTGCCATCTTCTTTGTGAGGAAAATACGAAAGCAATGTTTCAGGTGCTTCACCTGGTTTCTTGCCAGAGAGTGGTCGTGAGTAATTCTCGATTCCATTGCAGTATCCCATCTCACGGATCATGGCGAGATCATAATTGGTACGACGTTTGATACGTTCTGCTTCGAGCAACTTCCCTTCCTTTTCGAAATACGCGAGTTGCTCTTTGAGTTCTTTTTGAATTTCTAGAATTGCACGCTTACTATTCTTATCATCCATGATGAAGTGTTTTGCAGGGAAAATAAAAATAGATTGTTCTTCTTGTAAGATTTCAGAGGTTAGTGG
>CAZJJM010000006.1:0-22680 GCA_964546355.1 uncultured Candidatus Saccharibacteria bacterium
CCGAAGCCGACAGATTTACAGTCTGTTGTAATTGACCACTCTACCACCGACGCATGTATATAAGATACCCATATAATATAGCACAAAATTTAAAAAATGCACGTTTCGGCATAATTCTCATCAAGGGTTGCGTTTTTTGTAGCGATATAGTATTATATCCTCATTATGGCATCACAAGACAGACTTATACGACTCGCCTGCACAAAATGTAAGCGCATCAACTACTGGTCATCGAAGAACAAAAAACTCGTGACTCGCAAGGTTGAGCTCAGCAAATACTGCAAATGGTGTAAGGTAAATACCGCACACAAAGAGTCTAAAAAATAGTTTTCATATTAAATCTCATTTGATATACTACGAGAGGTAAAAAGATAATCACGGTTTCGTCGATTATCTTTTTATCATGAATGTTCTTTCTCGGGTCTATTTCTTTTGATATAGATCAAGTGTCTGCGTTACTTATTATTTGTTCCGCATTGGTGCGTTTCCGCTATACCTTCAGTGTATGTAAGACGGGAATGGGAGATTAGTTAAGTGGCATAACTGCGGTCTCCAAAACCGCTGTCGAGGGTTCGATTCCTTCATCTCCCGCAAAAGATTATGAAAAATTACAAAGCAAAAGATGTCGATACGTACATTTCTAGTGCAACAATAGAAGCTCGTCCAATACTGAAAGAACTTCGCAATATTATTATATCGACCGTTCCACACGTAGAAGAGAAAATAAGTTGGGGTGTTCCGTTTTATAGATATCATGGTGAGCTCGGTGGATTTGCTGTGTATAAAAACCATGTTACTTTTGGTTGCGGTGGTGCAGATTTGCAAATTGAAGACCGTAAAATTCTTGAAGAAAAAGGATACAAAACAGGAGTAAAAAGTATACAAATCAAGTTTGATCAAAAGGTACCGATTGTAGAGATACAACAAATTCTGCAAACAAAAGCAAAAACAAATAAAGCAAAAAGACCAATAAGATAACAGTGTATTCTTAATAAAAAAAGAGACAGATTACTTCTGTCTCTTTTTGCGGCTGTTTTAATATTTTACGGGGTTATTTCTCTATATACTTCTTCTTCGTAAATGTATTCATCGCTATCTCTATATACATATTTTTTGACAATACCCGAACTTGCTGGTCTTCTTTTTTTATAATATTGTTTTGTTGATATTTCGATTGTAACGGATGGTTGTGGTGTATACATCACAGGTTGATATTGCGGTCTCTCTGTAACAACATATGTTACAGAATTCATATGTCCACAATATTGATTGCAGGTATGTGCATTTGTGTAGACAGCAGGGTTGTAGTAATTTGTTTGATAGACTATACCACCAGGTGATTGATAGTATTTCCATCGAAGTTGAGCATTGACTGTGTAAGTATGTACACAGATAAATAATAGAATAGCGATTATTGTTTTTTTCATGAGCATGTAGTTTTAAAACGTTCTATTTTCATTATACCGTATATATGATTTGGTGATTATTGCAAAAATAGGTAAAACGTGTCAAAAGTAAGATTATATGATAACATAAGCACAACTAGCCACCTTATTGCTATCTATGTCAAACGAAAAAACTTTTTGGAATAAAGAATATAAAAAACCAGGACACCTGGCTATTTCGACTGGTCCGAGTATGGACATGGTCACATTTGTGAATTGGTATGAAAAAGAGTTTGGTCAAGGTATCGTGTCACAAAGCACTATACTTGATATTGGTTGTGGAAACGGCAGAAATTCTCTATATCTTGAAAAAGAGTTTGGTTCGAAGGGGTATGCTTTTGATATTTCTGGTGAAGCGATTGGTGCGATCAAAAAAGCACATCCGAAATCTACTGTAGATTTTATGATTCATGATATCCATGAACCATTACCACTCCCTGATCAGTCTATTGATCTTATTCTTGACCTCATGGTGTCGCATTGTCTGACTGAAGAAGAGCGACCAAGATATCTTGCAGAACTCGTGCGCGTACTTGCTCCACGAGGGGTGGTGCTGTGGAAGTCTTTTTTCAAAGAAGGAGATTACCATACGACACAATTACTCAAAAAACATGGAGTGAAAGGTGAGAAGAATAGTTATATTCATCCAAAATTTCATATTCATGAACATGTGTGGACAGAAAAAGAATTCAAAGATTTTGTCGAACCGTATTTTGATGTGGAAGTGTTTAAGCGTTCACATGGACACAAGCGAGGGGAGAATAATCGAGAAGGTAAAAGACGATACTTTATTGCATATCTTGTAAAAAAGCAGTAATTTCTCGCGTTGTATTTTCTAGTGCGTATTGATCATCTGGATCGATCCATCTGATGTCTTTGTTTCTCTTAAACCATGTTTTTTGACGTTTTGCGTATTGCCAAATCTCTCTATCAAGACGAGTGATAAGATCTTCTTTTGTTATTTTTTTGGTGAGGTAATCAGCGAGTGCTCGATACTCAAGGCCAAGTTCACCCATCCGTTTCCATGATAATCCTTGTTCATGAAGTTTTGTAGCTTCTTTTATCATGCCCCGCTTTATTCTTGATATGAGTCTCGCTGAAATTTTTTCTTTTAACACCATGTCCGGTAGTGTAATTCCGTATGTATGTGAATCATAGCGAGGAGTTGGTTGTACAGATTTTGGTACGGCACCAAGTGCTGTCGCGATTTCAATAGCGCGAATGATTCGTACACCATTTGCCTTGTCTATTGTTTCATATCTTTCTGTGTCTAACTTTTTTAATTCTGCAAGTAATTCAGTAATAGATTTTTTTTCAAGATGTTTTCGTAGTAGTGGATTTGGCGGTACTTCTGGAAATGTCTGTTCATAGAGAACACTATCAATATAAAATCCCGTTCCACCGACGAGAATCGGTAGGATGTGTTGTTTGTGTAATTTTTTGATTATTACATCTGTGTCTTTTTTAAATCTCGCCACTGTGTATGTGCGAGCAGGTGACACAACATCAATCATATGATGTGGGATACCTCTCATTTCTTTTTTAGTTATTTTACCAGTGCCAATATCAAGTCCTGTGTATACTTGGCGTGAATCTGCAGAAATTATTTCCGCTCGGACACCTTGTTTCTTGAGTGCTTTTGCAAGAGATACCGCAAAAGCACTTTTACCAGTTGCTGTAGCTCCTACGATTGCTATGAGGGGTAATTTCATGTGTGTGCCGGAGAGAGGACTCGAACCTCCACATCCTTGCGAATACTCGATTTTGAGTCGAGTGCGTCTACCATTCCGCCACTCCGGCATTTTGAAAATATACTGCGTATTTTCATTTTATTTCATATATTCAATAAAACCAATACCAGAGTGGCGAACCTCCTCCGTTTCGCTTCGGATGAAAAGCAAAGCAGTTTGTTTTTCATCCACTCCGGCATTTTTACTAGAACAACATTATTCTACACTATTTCAGATTTTTTTCCAGTTTTATCAGTTGGTAAAATGAGATATACTACATGCATGTCTAATTTGTACCAAAACTCTATTTTTTGGATTGATGTTGAAAAAATTAATCCAAACCCATATCAACCACGCCGTGAATTTGATGAAGGTGCATTACGAGAGCTTGCTGACTCAATACGTCAGTATGGTATCCTACAACCTCTTACCGTCTCTCGTGTTGAAAAAGAAACACCAGATGGTGGATTGCTTACTGAATACGAATTGATTGCTGGCGAACGTCGTTTGCGCGCTTCCAAACTTGCAGGACTCAGCCAAGTACCTGTAGTAATCCGTATTGGTGATGATAATCAAGCAAAGCTCGAACTTGCGATTATTGAGAACCTTCAACGTGAAGATCTCAATGCAGTAGATCGTGCAAAAGCGTTTGCTCGACTGGTGAATGAATTCGGATTTACTCACACACAGATTGGTAAGAAGGTTGGTAAAAGTCGTGAATATGTTTCAAACACTATGCGTCTTCTTCAGTTGCCAGAAGAAATCTTACAAGCGCTCGCACAGGGGAAAATTAGTGAAGGACATACTCGTCCCATCATGATGCTCAACGACAAGCCAGAAGAACAAATGGTGTTGTTCAAAGAGATTTTCTATAAGAAAATTACTGTGCGAGAAGCGGAGCGGATTGCCAGAAATATTGCGACAGACCGAGCTCGTAAAAAGGAAACACTTATTGATCCTGAAATTTCAGAACTTGAAAAGAAACTACAAAACACGCTTGGTACTCGAGTGCATATCGAAAGACGTGATGTTGGTGGACAAATTCGTATAGATTTCTTTTCGCCAGAAGATTTACATGTACTGCTTGATATTATAGATTTGGAGAAAATGCCACTTCCTAAAGAAACAATGCTTGATAGATTTATTTCAAAACAGCAAGGTGAAAATGTTGCTGTCCCAGAAGTTCAACCAATAGAGATTCCTGCGTTTACACCAGATCCATCACTTGAACCTGTTGTGCAATCACCTGAAATAGTCGCGTATGATTCAGGTGCTGTCCCGATGCCGGTAGTGCAATCTTTAGAAATAGAATCATCTGAAGAAAAAATTCCTGATGTTTTTGAAGATGTTGAAAAAGAACTTTCACTTCTTGATGATCGGACAAAAGATGAAATGGAAAAATCAGAACAAGATACTGATTTGTATAATATCAAAAACTTTTCTCTCTAAAAGTAAAAAAGCCGTTCACATTAATGTGAACGGCTTTTGTTTTTAGGCTAGAACAAGTATGTCTGTTCTTGTTTGTTTGCCTTTATCGGCACCGGCTTTGTTTTTTCTGTAGTTGATTACTACACATGGTGGAGATTTTAAAAAGGGATTTGTTTTTATGATTTAGATTATTTAATTAGATGAACAATGTGATTATTATGGCAAAACTATATTTTTTGTCAATTTTTAAAAAAACTTAAAAATAAAAACCTTTATGTTATAAAGGTTTTTATTTTGTGATACCAAAAGAAAGAAATTTTGATAACAAACTATGTTCTTTTACATAACTCTGGATATGTTTCCGTGCAAGAGAGGTTTTTGTATAATCAAGCCATTTACTTGTAGGGTGAGCAGTTTTATTTGTAACGATTTCAACAATATCACCATTTTTGAGTTTTGTGCCAATAGTACTCATTTTTCCGTGTATTTTTACCGCAGAAATAGCATTACCAATATCTGAGTGAATTGCATATGCAAAATCTATTGGACTAGAATCTTCTGGTAAATCTACAACGTCACCCTTTGGGGTAAACACGAAGATACGGTTTCGAAAGAAGTCCATTCTCAGGTGTTCAAGGAATACACTTGGTTCAGAAACAATTTTTTGCATTTCTTTGAGTTCATCAATCCATGCAAATTTCTTTGCAAGCCCGTTGTTGTTTTGTTTTTGGAGATGTTCTTTGTATGAAAAGTGTGACGCGATACCAAGTTCTGCTTCATCATGCATTTCTTGTGTTCGAATTTGAATTTCAGCAATGCCTGTTTCTGTTGCGATGGTCGTATGAATACTTTTGTATCCATTTGGTTTTGGAAGGGCGATATAGTCTTTGATACGTCCAGGAAGTGGCTTCCAGAGTGCGTGCACAAGTCCGAGCACCTGATAACAGTCACTCACAGTAGGTACAATTACACGAAGTGCCACAATGTCATAGATCTTACCCATATCCCAATTATACTTTTCTAATTTGCGATACAGACTGTAACTATGTTTGATGCGATAATCAATCTGTGCATTCTGTACACCCCATTGATCGAGTGCGTCACGAAGTTTGTGATAGACTTGCTCAAGATTTTTTTGACTGATGTCGGTGCGCTCAGCGAGGAGTGCTTGGACTTTCTCGTATTCTTTAGGGAATGCAAAAGGGAAGGCGTAGTCTTCGAGTTCGCCTTTGAGTTTTCCCATACCGAGACGATTTGCAAGGGAAGCGTGTACTTCTATTGTCTCAAGAGCAATACGAGCGCTTTTGTCTGGTCGTACGTGCTGAAGTGTTGAGACGTTATGGAGTCTATCTGCGAGTTTGATCATGAGTACTCTAATATCTTCTGCCATAGCAACAAAAAACTTCCGCAAACTTTCTACGTGTCGTTCACGCCCTCTGTACTTGAGTGTGCCAAGTTTTGTCACACCGTTTACAAGAAACACAATTTCTTTTCTAAACATTTTTTCCATCTCTTCTTCTGTAACAGCAGTGTCTTCAAGTACGTCATGCATAAGTCCCGCAGAAATGGTGCGTGCATCCATACCAAATGATGCGAGATTTTTCCCGACAGCGAATACGTGTATGAAATATGGTTCTCCCGATTTACGGAGTTGTCCCTCATGAGCTTTTTCTGCGAAATCATACGCACGAGTAATCAGCTCGATGTCTTCGTCAGACACTTCTCGCATAAGAGAAAATATTTCTTGTATGTCACAGTCATGTTTCATGTATTGATTATACAAAATAAGGTGATTTTATAGTACTTGACTTTTAATAAAATGAATAGTATTGTACTTCCAGTAACTAAATTAAAAAAAATGAAAAAAACGTTTTGGTCATTTCGAATTATCGAAAAGCATTTGTATATTTTTGCAATTACTTTTTCTGAAGATGATTTTTTTCCCTTCAAAAAAGTTTCTGAATTTATACTTGAATACAGAAATCGTCCACTTAAAATGGATTTGAAAAAAGGAGAAATTTCAAAAATAAGAACTTATGTTTTACGCGAACCACCGTCATCAATTATTGACATCATTCAGATTTCTGAAAAAAGTTATGAATATCTCAAAAAATCTTTAGATGTTAATTTCACTGAGTTGATTCAATAGTTAAACAAAGAAACATGTAAATACCAGCAAATTTAATTTGCTGGTATTTTTTAGTCATTTTCCTATTTCTCTTTTTTCTGAAAACCTCTTTTCTTTTTCTCTTGTGCAAGGAGTGCAAGTGCTTGGTCAAGTGTGATGGTGTAGACATCAAGTGGTGGTTTTATTGAACGGAAATTGCCATCGTGTGCCACATATGGACCGAATCGTCCTGCGTTTGCCATAATTTCTTTGCCACTAATCGGATCAGTTCCAAGTGTGCGAGGAAGTGAGAGATAGGTAAGTGCCATGTCTACAGTGACAGTACTCGGATCAATTGTCCTTGGGATACTTGCCATTTTTGGTTTTGGTTGCGGTGCTACTTTTTCTTTTGGAACTCTTTTTTCTCCTTTGACCTTTTTTACAGCAGGAACCTTTTTCTTTTTTTCTGGTTTTGTACCAAGTTGCACATATGGACCAAATCGTCCAATAAGAACAAAGATTGGAAGTCCTGTTGTTGGATCAATACCTATTGGTTCATCTTTTTTGATTTCAACGCCGTCGATAGTGAGCGCACCGTCACAATCCGGATATGTCTCACATGAGAGGAATTTGCCACCACGTCCAAGTTTGACCACCATACCTTTGCCACATTTTGGACAGATGAATTTTGGATCTGCTTTTTCAAGTGTAGTAAGTTTGTCGATAGAATCTTTTTCTTTCACATCTTTTGAAAATGGCCCATAAAAATCTTTGAGTGTTTTTGTATATTCTCGAGAACCATCTGCTATTTCATCGAGTTCATTTTCCATTTCTGCGGTAAATGTGTCAGAAATATATTTCATAAAGTTATCTTCAAGAAATGTTGAAACTACTTCACCTGTATCTGTTGGTTTCAATGATCGTCCAATTTTTTCGACATATCCACGTACTTCAAGTGTTGAAATAATAGCAGCGTAGGTAGATGGACGTCCAATACCACGAGATTCGAGTTCTTTGACGAGACCTGCTTCAGAGTAGCGGTTTGGTGGTTCTGTTTGTTTCTCTGTGCTCGCAAATTCTTTGAGTGTAAGTACATCTCCTTCTTTCATTTCTGGGAGTTCGACATCTTCTCCTCGTGCATCAGTATCACAAGCGAGCCAACCAGGGAAGAGTACTCGTGATCCATTTGCAGTAAAATCAGGAATAGTGCCGTCGGTAATATTTGCGACAACTTTTGTTTTGAGTAATTTTGCATCAGTCATTTGAGAGGACACAGTGCGCTCCCAAATGAGACGGTAGAGTTTCTTTTGTTCTTCAGTATTGCCTACAGATAATTTTTCTGGATGGGTAGGTCGAATCGCCTCATGGGCTTCTTGTGCGTTTTTACTCTTCGTCTTATATGTATGCGCTTCAGCATATTCTTTGCCGTATGTTTTTTCAACAACTTTCAAAATACTTGCTTGTGCTTGTGCGGAAAGATTGGTCGAGTCAGTACGCATGTAGGTAATATGTCCTGATTCATACAATTTTTGTGCAATTTGCATTGTCCGAGAAGGTGAAAAACCCAGACGAGATGATGCAGTCTGTTGTATTGTTGAGGTGCTAAAAGGTGCACGAGCAACACGTTTTTGTTCACTTGTTTTGAGTTCAGTTACTTGCCATTGTTTTGTATTGGCTAGTGCTACAATACGTTCCATTTCTTTTTGGTCACGTGGTTCTTCGACACAAGAGAGCGCGATTGATACTTTCTTTGGTGTCAGAAATATTCCTGAGAGATTCCAGTATGTTTCTGGGATAAATGCCTTGATTTCACGTTCACGTTCGACAAGGATACGGAGTGCAGGAGATTGTACGCGTCCAGCAGAAAGACCATAGCGAACTTTTTTCCAGATAAGACCAGAGAGATCGTAGCCGACCAGTCTGTCCAATACGCGTCGTGCTTCTTGTGCTTTGACTAGATTTGAATCAATATCACGAGGATGTTTCAATGCCTCAGTGACTGCTTCTTTGGTGATTTCATTGAATGCCACACGTTTGATAGGAACTTTAATTTTCTTGTTTTCTTTGAGGAGTTGTTCCAAGTGCCATGAGATCGCTTCACCTTCGCGGTCCGGGTCGGTCGCAAGAAGAATTTCTTTTGCATCTTCACCGAGTGCTTGTAGTTCTATTATTACTTTTTCTTTACCTTTACTGATTTCATATGAAGGAATAAATCCTCCAGGAATATCAATTGCTTTTTTGTTGGACTTTGGAAGATCACGAACATGGCCGACAGATGCACGCACGAGAAAACCGTCTTTGTTGTCAGACAAATATTTTTCAATCGTTTTTGCTTTTGAGGGGGATTCGACAATAAGGAGCTTCATATATAAGAGTACGTATATAGTATAGTACGCGAAGTACTATTACACAAAAGAAGTGTAGTTGCAAATACTGTGTAGTGTGGGATACTGTAACCATGATGGAATTTTTCAAAAACCCGTTTGGTAATAAAAAAGAAGAAAAGAAGGAAATCGTGGTTCCAGAATCTTTGCCTGTAGAAGAAAAAGAGGAAATTGTTCCGCGGACACCAAAAACAGTACAAGATATTGCAAACGCGAAGGATGAAATTTTCGCACTTCAAGATAAAAATGAACAAGCACTTACGGCACTTCGTGAACAAAAACGTATTGCTCGGGAGTTAGGTGTCAATGAATTTAAAAAAGACCGACATACTCGTACAGACACTTTTCGAGAATTGATAGCACCATTTGAAGATGAGCTTGCAAAGATAAGTAAAGAGCTTGGTGATGTTCGCACTGAACACGATCTCAAACCAAGCACAGTGACAATACTCGAGAAAAGACTCATACATCTTGAAGATATTGAGAAAGGTGTTCAGGTTGCATTTGATAAAACAGAACAAGGTGGAATCATTAAAGAGAAAAAACAACAAATGGCAGATTTAGAAAAAAAGAAACAAGAGGTGTTGGAAACAGATGAAGCAAAGATTAATAAAGTTTTTGTTCAAGATGAAGTTTCAAAAATACAAAATAATATTCATCAGATACATACAAAAATACAAATCCTGTATCGTGATGATAAAACTGCACATGAATATTCAGTGACCATGGATAGAATCAGTCGTCTCAAGGTAGATGTTTCAATTCGACTTGGAAACGCAAAAGACCCAATATATGATAAGAATGGTATCGAACAAATAAAATAAGAAAAAAGCCTCCACACGTGGAGGCTTTTGATTTGGGATAATAAAATCCAGTTAACTTAATTGTGGACTCCAGATCAGCATGTTCTTCTCAGCTTTTGCCATAAAAGAATTGTTGAGTTTTTTGAATCCATTTTGTACATCTTTGCATGCAGTGATTTGATACACTTCGAGTATATGAGAATCAATGTTTCGTAGCACGTACTGCTTTGCAAGTGACGCAATCTCGATTTCTTTATTACTCGCAGTCTTCATCGGCACATCACTCATACCAAGTTTTTCAAAAAGATTGGCGAGTTGTATTGGGTGAATACCAAGTTCAATTAAGTCTTGGATTCGTGCGGAGAGTATTCTCGCAATTTTTTCCTTGTCGGAATGTTGTGCAAGAAAAGTGAGTGAATGGTCAGAAATACTGTCCATAAGCTGATTCTCGATATTCCTATCAAGATTTCGTTGAGCTTTTTTCGCATCAGATTTTGCTTCTAACTTAAACATAAGCTTGAATCCAAAAAAAAGTACTGTCGCGATAACTGCGAAGATAATAAAAAATTCCATGATTTCTGGTTTTTAAAGTGAGTAAAAGAACATTTATTATATAATATCATATTTATATAAAAATGTCAATAGCGCTGTAAAATCAATAAAAATAGAGGTATTTATACATTTTTGCGAATTTCTCCGTATTCTTCCTTAATCATGCCTTTGATTTCCATAAGTGAGAGGAGTGCATTTGCTTGAGTGATTGGTATATCGAGTAGTGCAAAGAGTTCATCTTTTTCTTTTGGTTCGCGTAAGAGATCAAGAACATTCTTTTCTTCCGAACTTGCGCTTGCATAGAGTTCATTTGCTTCTTTTCGGATTTCTTCTGTGGTGACGGTGAATCCGAGTGCTTCGAGAATATCTCTACTGTTCGTAATAGGTGTCGCCCCAAGTCGTAAGAGCATATGTGTTCCTTTTGAGCTTTCTGAAAAAATACTTCCTGGTACTGCAAAAACATCACGGTTGTATTCTGTTGCAAGTCGAGCTGTAATGAGTGTGCCGGATTTCTCTTCTGCTTCTATGATGAGTACTGCGCGTACCATACCTGCCATCAATCTATTGCGTTGCGGAAAACTCCAGATAGTTGCTTTGAAGTCTGGTGCAAATTCTGAAATGAGTCCACCTCCCGATGCGACAATCTTTTCTGCAAGATGCATGTTGGCACGAGGATACAGTACAGATGGATCGAGTCCTGATCCAGGAAATGCAAACGTGGGAAGTCCGACAGCAAGCGCTGTCTCATGTGCGATGGTATCGATACCGAGGGCGAGTCCTGATACGATACCGACAGGATATCCTGCGAGTCCTTGAATGAGTGATTTACACACATCTCGTCCATACGACGTATACCTACGAGATCCGACGACCGCAATGAGGGTAAGTGACGGATCGGGAAGGTTACCCCAAACATAAAGTTCTTTTGGTGGGTGAGGAATTTCGAGAAGTTGTGGAGGGAAATGTTCTTTTTCTATTTTTATGAGATCAGACTTCATTGGAAATATTTTAACATGATTTTTGATATCTAGATATATTTTGACAGCATCAATAAATAGGTATATTCTGGTAAAAGTAAATTCTTTAACTTATACATAAAAATCATGGAAACAGAAACTAACACCCTGTCTTTTGAGGAAAAAAGAACTAATATTTTGAATGAATTTAAAAAATTCAGTGAAAAAATAAAAACACTAACCTCATTTCAAGAAGCACTAAAAGAATGTGAAATATTATTCCTTTTGCTTATCAGTCAGCATAATCTCGATCTTCAATATTTAAAAGGAAGAGGATCAGATGAACCGAGGGAAGGACAACCTCTTTCAAGAAGGTCTTTTCATTATATTCCGGAAGATATGTCAAAAGTATTTATAAAAGAATGGGAACAATCTATAGATACGGAAAAATTCATTCAATATTTTATTGAATTTGATAGGATTTGGAATCTTCTTGGTTTAGAGAATAGGGAAATCATATCTTGTACAGTTGATATGATGGAAAAATTTTTCAGTCATTGTCACTCTGTTTATACTACTCGTGAATTTGAAAGATTTTTAGATAGCTTAAATTTTACTCAAATTCGTGCGCTATATAAAATTGTAGGAGAATACAAAAAAGAGTTTTTTCTGGAATTATTTAGTAAAAAGTTCCCAGACTATTCTTTACAAAAAGTAATTGAAGAGATTATGTTAGAAGAAAAATTCAAAGATAGGGAAGTTTTGTACACACATGTTTCTAAAAGAGATGATTTCAAAAAACTATCAATTGAGGAAATAAAAAATGTTATTGACAAAACACGTTCTTTCGTTTTAGCAACAAAATTTCTTTCAAGAGATGATTTACCGGTGGATCTATTTCTTTTAAAGGTTGTGATGGAGAAAACTGCTTCATGATTGTGTTATAACAAAAATTTTGGCTGATTAGATTTACCTAGTCAGCCTTTTCTTATTTATGATATTTTTGCTATGATAAGACTATTATTCTCAGAAAAGCCATAATTTATGCTCGATATCAAATTCATAAAAGAAAATAAAGACCTTATACAAGAAGCTGCTCGCAAGAAACATGTTGATTTTTCAGCTGAAGAATTAATTACACTCGATGAACAGCGTATTCAAACATTGTCACTTGTCGAGTCATTGCGTGCTGAACAAAACATCATTTCAGATAAGATTCCACAGATTACTGATCCAGTAGAAAGACAAACTGAAATTGAAAAAATGCGTCTTTTGAAAGAAGATTTGAAAAAACATGAAGACACACTTCGTGATGTCATGACTGCATGGCAAGGTTTGATGCTCCGTGTACCGAATATTCCAGATATGTCTGTACCTGATGGTGATAGTGATGAAGATAATGTCGAGGTCAAAGTTTGGGGAGATAGGCCAGTGTTTGATTTTGAACCAAAGGATCATATTACACTTATGGAAACTCTCGATATGGCAGACTTTGAGCGAGGAACAAAAGTGTCTGGTTTTCGTGGTTATTTCTTGAAGAACGAAGGTGCACTTATTGAGATGGCATTGTGGCAACTTTTTATGGATGTACTTTTGAAAAAAGGTTTTTCTCCAATGATTGTTCCTTCACTCGTGAATAGACAAACACTTTTTGGTACAGGATATCTTCCACAAGGTGAAGAAGATTTATACAAAACACAAGATGGTGAATATCTTGCTGGTACCGCTGAAGTAGCAACGATGGCGTATTATTCTGATGAGATTTTGAAAAAAGAACAGTTGCCGATTAAGTTCGCTGCGTTTTCTCCATGTTTCCGTCGTGAAGCAGGAAGTCACAGTAAAGATGTAAAAGGACTTGTCCGTGTGCATGAATTTTTCAAACTCGAACAAGTGGTGTTGTGTGAAGCAAATCATGAGACCAGTGTGCAATTTCACGAAGAAGTAACTGCAAATGTGGAAGAAGTATTGCAACTTCTCAAACTTCCATATCATGTTGTTGTAAATTGTGGAGGAGATCTTGGTCTCGGTCAAGTGAAGAAATATGATATTGAAGTATGGGTACCGTCTCAACAAAAATACCGCGAAACACATTCAGCGTCATATTTCCATGATTTCCAAACACGCCGACTGAACATTCGTTATCGTGACGAAGAGGGTAAAATGAAATATGTACACTCTCTCAACAATACTGCTGTGGCGACACCGCGTATGGTTGCATGTCTTGTGGAAAATTATCAACAAGCAGACGGATCTATTATTGTTCCTGAAGCACTTCGAAAATATATCGGTAAAGATATTATCACTCTAAAATCATAATCTCTTATGAAGACTATTCACCAAGAGCTTCTTGATACACCGCGTGTTCGTGAATTACAGAAACGAAAGCGTGCGATTCAAACAAAAAAGCGAGTGGTGTATAGTGTTCTTTTTCTCGTACTTGTGTCTGGATTGATAGCGTTTTCTCATGCGTCTCGTTTTCGTGTCACACAAATTGTGATCGAAGGAAATGTAGTTACTGAGACCAATGAAATATTATCTCGTACACAACAAAAACTTGAAGGAAGGTATTTGTTTGTGTTTTCAAAAAAACACGCATGGATTGCACCGAAAAAAAGTATAGAAAAAGCATTGGCAGGATCTTTCCCAAGATTTTCTGAAGTTACTGTGAGTGGTGAAAATATTAATACTATTCGCATTCACGTAACAGAACGTACTGGTGTGTATTTATGGTGCGGTGAAATATTTACACCTACCTCAACCCCATGCTATTTCCTCGATGACACCGGATATATTTTTGCTGAAGCACCTGGGTTTTCAGGGAATGTTTTTTTTCGGTTTTACGGCCCACTCGCAGACAGAGATACTTCTCATGCTATTGGGGGGTATGTTATGAGTGATGTTGATTTCGTGTATGCAAAAGAGTTTATTACTGGTATGAAAAATCTTGGAATCAAACCATATGCATTCGTGAGTACTACTATTGATGAAAGATATTTATATATAGAGCATCCGTCAGGCGACCTTACTCGTAGTCCAAAATTGATCCTATCAAACAAAGATGATGTTGTTACGGTGTTGCAAAATTTTGAATCTGCATACAATGCAGAACCACTTAAAACTGAATTTGCACAAAAACTTCCGAAGCTCGCTACTGTTGATTTACGATTTAAGAATAAAGTCTATTATACGTATCGATAATTTTCATTGTCTCAGGTGACGGAGCACCTACTTTTCTTGATAGTCTTCAAAGTGTGGTTGAAATGTTTTACTTAGTTGCACTCGATGTTTTTTATACGACACCATACCGTCTTTGTTTGTGATGACTGACACCGCTAATCCACTCATTGTTTCTGGTGAAAAATATTGATCAAAAATAAAGTTACCAAGAGAGTATATGATAAGTTTATTTTTATATAGTTCTGTCGCTTGTTCTACGTGTGGGTGATGTCCAACAATGATATCTGCACCATTATCTATTGCAGTATGTGCAAGTGTCGTTTGCCTAGTCGTGTGTTCTACATATTCTTCTCCCCAGTGAAAAGACACGATAAGTATATCTGTCTGTGTTTTCGCTTCTTTTATAATAGTTTCAAAATCTGGATCTGATGCGAGTAATAATCCTGCTTGAGTGTCTGTCACTGCGAGTCCGTTTGGTCCTACGTCGGTGAATCCAATAAATCCAAATTTGATACCATTTTTCTCTATAATACTCGGCGTGATTGCTTCAGCTCGTGTTTGTCCGCCACCTGCGGTCAGGATACCGACTTCTGCTAGGGAGGTGAGAGTGTCTTTGAATGCGGTGAGTGTCCAATCTCCTGCATGATTATTTGCAACAGATACTATGTCAAATCCTGCGTTTTTTAAGGCAGGTGCAACTCGCGGTTCAAAACGAAATGAATATTTACTTCCGACATTTTTACCACGGCTAGAAATCGGTCCTTCAAGGTTTGCAAATGCAATATCTGCTTTTGCTATTTCTGGTATGTTACTCAGGAAAAGATCAAAATCATCATTAAAATTTTTTTTAACTGAATTTGCAACTCCACGTGCAAGCATAATATCTCCCACAAAAAGAAGTGTCGTATCAGGTGTTGGTGGAGGTATATTTTCTTGTGTCATAGTACTATTTACTACTAGGTCATGAGAAAGGGTTTTGGTTGTTCGTGAATCGGTGAGTTTTGTAATCCCATATAAAATACCGACAACGGTTATTGTTATCATGAGTACAGACAGTATATATGCTGTTTTTGATTTTTCTTGCATTGTCGCTAGTGTAGCATATCAATCCTTGACTCGCATCTCGTATTCATGCACGATAGATATATATGCAGATCGAATATGGTTTCTGGGAACAATTCAAGAAAAAACACCGAGGAGATAACAATCCTTTTTTTGTACTTGCTCCGATGGCAGATGTCACTGATGCGGCATTTCGTCGTATTGTCACTACTCATGGCAAACCAGATGTCTTGTGGACTGAGTTCGTCTCAGCTGATGGATTGATGAGTCCTGGGAGAGAGGTGCTTGCACGAGATCTTGTGTTTACAGAAGCAGAGCGACCAATCGTTGCGCAGCTTTTTTCTGCACACCCAGACATGATGCGAGGTGCTGTGAAATTATGTGCACTTATGGGTTTTGATGGTATCGATATCAATATGGGCTGTCCTGATAAATCCATAGAAAAACAAGGTGCAGGTGCTGGAATGATAAAAACTCCAGATATTGCCGTTTCAGTTATCAATGCAGCAAAAGCAGGTGTTGAAGATGCATTTCTTGAAACAGGTAAACGCATTCCACTCTCTGTCAAAACTCGTATTGGGTACAATAAAAATGAAATCGATACATGGATTCCATTGTTGCTCTCGCAAGGACTCGCAGCGTTGACTGTACACGCACGTACACGCAAAGAACTCTCTCTCGTACCTGCTCGGTGGGAACATGTGAGGGAGGTCGTGGATATTCGAAATAAGATGGGTGTAGAAACAGTTATTATTGGTAATGGTGATGTAAAAGATATCGAAGATGGAAAAAGTCGTGCACAGATGAGTGGTTGTGATGGTGTGATGATAGGTCGTGCAATTTTTGGTAATCCGTGGCTTTTTGCAAAAGATCAAGATAAAAAAACAGTATATAAAAAAAATCTGATCAAAGATTTTTTTAGAAATGTGTTTGTAAGAGTAGGTTTGGTCAAAGATCGTTATTGGCTCAATATTGAATCTGATATTTCTGTTCACGATAGATTGATGGCACTTGTAGAACATGCGACACTTTTCGAAAAACTACTTGGTGATATAAAAAGTTTTGCGATTATGAAAAAACATTTCAAAGCATATGTGCATGGGTTTGGTGGTGCAAAAGAATTACGGGTTAAGTTGATGGAAGAGGGAAATACAGCTCGTGATGTAAAAAGAATCATTGAGGAATTTCTCTAAACTTTCCATATATAAAAATGTAGACAAAAATTCTTTTTTGTTGTATCTTGTGTGTAGAAAATAAAAAATACAATAATGGAAGATCGCAAAAAAGAGTTTTTTATAGGCTTGATACCTACACAAGAAACAAAAGAAAGGTTGCATGCTGTTGCTGCACAAGTACAAGAAACATTTGGTATTGAGAATAGGTTTTTAAATCAACCGCTGTGTATTCATATTAAAAGCATATTTCGTGCAGATCAGGAAGAAATTTTTGATTTAAAAGAATATCTTGAAGTGTGGTCACTGCGTGTAAGAAAAAGTGACACAGACTTTGTTCCTACTGATTTTGTTATTAAAAATAATCATATTTTTCTTGTATTAAAAAATGATCATTTTGTAGGTCAGAAGGAAGAATTCATTCTTGATTTAAAAAGATTATTTACAGAAGGTGATGATCAGTGGATGTCTTTTGGAAACACAGACGATGTTGCTTCAGATATAGGTATTGCTTTCGTGGCTTTGTTTGATAGCAGTCATCTTGTGCGTGGTTTCCTTATAAATAAAATCAAAGATATTGCTTCTGGAAAAAATGAGTTTAATAAAATAACTCTTTTTATAAAAAATGACCAAGAGCAATGGGTTGAAGATGTGTCGTATGATATAGGTAAAACCTGATTTACAAGCCGTTCCAAAAAGGAGCGGCTTTTGTTATACTGTATCCATATGAATCAATTAGCCCTCTACAGAAAATACCGACCAGAAACACTTGAAGATGTCATTGGGCAAGAGCATGTTATCAAGGTCTTGAAACAATCTCTCAAGAGCAATACTCCGGCACATGCATATCTTCTCACGGGAAGTCGTGGGATTGGCAAGACGACTATTGCGCGTATTATTGCACGAGAGCTTGGTACTTCAATAAATGACTTGTATGAAATTGATGCTGCTTCTAATAACGGAGTAGAGGAAATTAGAATTCTTCGCGAAACTATCGAAACACTCCCGTTTGATTCAAAATATAAAGTCTATATTCTCGACGAGGTGCATATGCTCTCAAAGAGTGCGTTCAATGCACTCCTTAAGACGCTTGAAGAACCACCTGCGCATGTGATATTTATTCTTGCGACTACAGACATGGAAAAAGTTCCTGAAACCATTGTCTCTCGATGTCAGACGTTTGTATTCAAGAAACCATCAGATGCATCACTTGCAACACTGGTGCAACAGATTGCAAAAAAGGAAGGTCGTACTATTGATGAAGACGCTTCACTTCTTGTGGCACTTCTTGGTGATGGATCTTTTCGAGATACGTTATCTATCTTGCAGCAAGTACTTGCTCTTGGTGAAAAGACTATTACCGCAGACATGGTTAGTACCATCACCGGCGCACCACGAATTGGGTTAGTTCATGAATATATTTCAGGATTGATTGAACGAGACGTTTCTCGGGCATTTACTGCAGTGTCACAAGCGGCTTCGCAACAAGTAGACATGAGACTCTTTGCTCGTTTGGTACTCATTCATTTCCGCATATTATTACTCCTTCGATATGCACCAGAACAGAAAAATACTATTCTCATGCATGCATCAGAGCAAGATACTACTTTTTATAAAACTGCACTTACTGTGAAAACAATAGTTCTGACATCAAAAACACTTGAGATATTACTTGATCTTCTTGATGCACGTGTACCGGCTGTTGTTGCAACCTTGCCACTCGAAATTGCAATGATTCGTGTAGTTGAAGGAGAAAAATAATTTAGTATACTCGATTCTTTCGTTTTTTATAGATAATATATCCAAATATGATCAGTAGTACGATGATGCTGCCAATTAGTTCTACGTGGTCAGTTTCTTTTGCATACGTAGTATAGAGTGTTCCAACCTGCCACCCAATGAATCCATAAATAGTTGTACGCACTAATGTTCCGATAAGAGTAAAAAACAAATAACTTTTTAGTGGCATTTTGATTAACCCTGCAAACGCACTTGGTACAACACTCGGTACAATAGGTAGTGCTCGTGCAACCAAGATAAGTAGTTCGTCGGTACGAATACGTGAAAGTTTTTTCTGTAATTTTTCTAGTTGGTATTTTGAAAATCCTATATACTTACCGTATTTTTCAAGTGCTGGTTCACCAACATGGTACGCCATAGTGTAGACAAGGAGTGACCCAATGGTAACCCCAATACTTGCAGGAATTGAGACAATAAGAAAAAGGTGTAAGAATGAACTCGCCGTGAGTGGTTGCCCTCCAAGGAACATAAGTCCACTGGCCATTTGCACCATTGCAGAGGGGATGAAAGCAATTACTTCTTCGATAAGTGAACCAAGAAAAACCCCAGTAACACCGAGTGGGAGAATCACTGATTGAAGCCAGGTAACAAGTGTTTCAAGCATACCTTTGTATCATACTACACGCAGGTGAAATTATAATAGCGCACTCAAATCTACAGTTTCATCAATACGCACTTGATCAACGAATTCTGGTACGTGTGAGACGAGGATCATCGCACCTTGATAATCATGCAGTGCTTTTGCAATAATCGGCAAGTGTCTGAAGTTGATATGGTTTGTTGGCTCATCGAGAATGAGTAATCCTGGTTTTTCTACGACAAGTCGTGCAAATGCCACAAGACCTTTTTGTCCTTCAGAGAGACTTCCGATTCTGGTGTACACCATGTCACCGGTTATGAGAAATCCAGCAAGTGTTGCGCGGAGTTTTTCTATATCAAGTCTTCCGTGTACTTTCTCCATAACATCACAGAGTGATTCATAGACTGTTTGGTTGAAATCAAGTGTCGAGAAGTCTTGTCGATAGTATCCAATGCGTACATGAGATGGAATAGTGCAATCAAGTGCTTTACCTGAAGAAATTAATTCGAGAAGTGTGCTTTTGCCGATGCCGTTTGGTCCAGCAAGTAAGAAGTGCTGATTTCTGCGAATTTTGATATTCACTTTTTTCTGCACCGGTTTGCCTTGCTTGAGAAGTGATACTGATGAAAGTGTCAAAATATCACCACTCACATCTTCTTGGAAGGGAATAGTAAATGGGCGAATCGTTTTATCTTCTTTGCGTACTTCAACTTTTTCTTCTTCAAGATCAGCTGCAAGTTCTCGCATGCGTTTTGCAACAGCACGAAGATTTCCACCTTTCATTGCAAAAGCATTTGATTGATCTTTTTTTGCTTGTATTTCTTTTGAGAGGAGTGCGTTCTTTCTATTCTCACGTTCCATCCGTACAGCAATCTGATCGCGCACATCAGTATAGTTTCCGACATATTGCTCTATCTTTTTTGTGTAGACATCAAGATAGAGCACGGCATCAGTAAATGCATTCAAGAAGTGCGCATCGTGAGAGATAACGATCACAGTCTTCTTGTAATTAATGAGAAAATCTGTCAGGTGTTTGATACCTTCTTTGTCGAGGTTGTTGGTCGGTTCATCGAGCAGGAGAATATCTGGTTCTTGAATGAGCGCAGATGCGAGGAGGAGTCTTGCTTGTTGTCCACCAGAAAATGATCCGATCTCTCTTTCATGCACATTCGCGTGTCCTTTGAGATTCACAACTTCAAGTATGTCATCAATTCTTGGATCAATGTCATATACTTTTTCAGTAAAACATTTTTCGAAAAATGCTCGTACGGTAAGAGAGAGATCTTCTCGGGGGATGACTTGTCGAGACAATGCGATGGTGCTTCGCTGTGCGAGGTGTATGTTGCCATCTTCTGGTGTCAGTGCTTTGGTAATGAGTCCAAACAGTGTACTTTTACCAGCACCATTTTGACCCATGACGGTCACTTTCATTCCTCGTCGCACAGAAAAATCTACCTCCTGGAGGATGGGTTTGTTTGGACCGTATTCAAAAGAGATTTTTTCAAATCGAATGACTATTTCACCTTGAGACATATAGGTCTTTATAGTACATGAATATGCCGTAAAAAGCCAGTTTTTTAGGGATATACACAGACTGCTTGTTGACATTAATTTTTATAAATTGTATGATGAATCTACAAAAGGACGCTCGTCTTGGGACAGTCGGTTTCAAGCATCATCTATATTTTGTAATTATTTATTTAAGCAATTAAAATCAATGACTGGTACAATTAAAAAAATCACTGACAAAGGTTTCGGTTTCATCTCATCAGAAGGTTCTGCGAAAGATTTGTTCTTCCACAGTAACTCTCTCGTAGGCGTTATGTTTGATGAACTACGTGAAGGTGATACTGTTTCTTTTGAAACAGAAGATGGTCCAAAAGGACTCAGTGCAGTAAATGTGCAACGCGCATAATACTCACTCAATAATAAAAACCCTCTCTTAAACGAGAGGGTTTTTATTATTGAGTAATAAAAAATCTGACCAAGTGTATTTGGTCAGATGAGATGGTGAGTTGTTGATCAATCAACAACTTCTCTTTCAAGATATTTAATTCCTTCAGGTAAACTATCGCATATGTGTAATATAGAATGTAATTGGGCAATTTCTAATAATTTTTTTACAGCCACATTTGCATTACATAAAACAATTTTTCCTTCCGCATTTTTACATAATCGATTTGCGACCAGTAATGCAGAAAGCCCTGCATGGTCAGTCATTTGAACTTTTTCCAAATCAAATAAAATTCTCTTCACACCTTCTGTGTGTAGTTTTACCAGATGCGCTTTCAGTGTAGATGAACAATGTGTACCAAGTATTTCAGATACTTTTATTTCTGTGTAATTTTTATGAGGTACTACTTCTATTATTTCCATGAGATTAATTTTAGGTTTCTGTGTATAAAAGTAGAATTTTTTTTGTAAAAAGTCAATTAGCAAAAATCAGATAAGTATAGGTAATTAATAAATTTGACTTATCATTTTAAAATCAGTATAGTATGAATAGACTCATACTTACTTAAAAATATCTCTATATGAAAAAGGTGCTCATTACAGGTTTTTTACCATTTGCTCAGTACAAGTATAATCCTACGCAAGATATGGCAAATTATCTTCACGGAACTACTCTTTGTGATGCAGAAGTTATTGGTGTTGTATTGCCATGTACGTATCATGAACCATACGAGACATTGTCTCGGATTATCGATCAAGAAAAACCTGACGTTATTATAAACACAGGATTGTCTTCATCAGCAAAAGGTGTGCGTTTTGAAACAAGATTTCAAAACATAATGAATGGAAAATATCCTGACACAAATGGATACAGTCCAAAAAATCTTCCCATTGTAGCTGATGGTCAGTCTCATGTAGAGATAGATCTTAGAAATGATATTCTTTTGCGTATTCGTGACGAGTATATCCCTACAGAGGTTTCAGAAGATTCAGAAGGTTTTATCTGTAATTCACTGGGATATCTTGTTGCTAAAAAGATTCAAGATGAACAATTGGAAATTAAACATTTTTTTATTCATGTTCCGTGGACAGATGACTATAAAAAGATGGTAAAAATTTCAGATGATAAGATATTTTTGAAACGATTTGATTTTTATAAAACTATTGAATTATTGGTACGATACACTGCGTAATATTTTAAAAGCTGGACACTGTTCAGCTTTTTTATTTTGGCATACATAAGGTTGAAATTTCACCATAATTGGTGTATGATATTTGTGTTTATATTGGGAGATCGTCTAATGGTAGGACAGAGGCCTTTGAAGCCTTTAATCGGGGTTCGAGTCCCTGTCTCCCAGCTTTCATATGCTAAGTCAGGTGACTGACATGCATACGGCACTATTCAGTCATGGCATACCTGCTGAGAGCAGTATTCAGAACAAAAAAGCACCCAAGTTGGGTGCTTTTTTGTTTGTATTTTTTATGCGAAGCAGATTTTCTTTTCTCTCATAATCAACTTACTTTTCATACA
>CAZJJM010000007.1:0-18842 GCA_964546355.1 uncultured Candidatus Saccharibacteria bacterium
CTTTTGTCAATGTTACGTGTGCATCAAAAATATCTTGTTCTGTCTCGATTCCATCATTACCAACATGCATATTGGTAACATTTAAAACAATCGCAACAGATGGCCTCAATAAGAAAGCTAGATACTCGACATGCCATTTTCTGTAAAGAGAATATTCCATAACAACAAAAGAATGTTCGTATTCAAGATTATTTATAATTGCAGTAAAAAGACTTAACGGAGTGATCCTTTTTGAATAGACACGTAAAACATTACTGTCTACACCGAGCACATCTTCAATCATCGAAACTGCTGTTGTTTTTCCAATAGAACCAGTAACGCCAATTACCTTTGGTTTTACTTTTTCTAAAACAAAATCAAATAATCGCTTAGCTGTTTTAAACAAATCATCAACTAAAATGAATGATTTGTTTTTAATAATTGATTCATCTAGGTAAAGAGATGAATCAACAACAAAGACAATGTTACTGACATCATGTTCTTTTTCAAAATATCCTCGCTTATCTATAACTGAATCATACCAGCCGTCTTTTTCAGGATGAGGCAAGTAAAAAAGAAAACATAAAATATTTCTCTTTTTCCAATCACACCTGATTGTTGCAGTAGAGAGTACATCAATCCAATCAAATTGAATATCGGGAACATTTATAAAATGAGCACCCGACAATACTTTTTTGAGTATTCCTGTTGTAATTTTCATTTTTTACGTTTTTAAGAATGAAGAAATTTTTTTTAGAACAAGTTCGTGGTGAGAATTCACCAGGTTATGAGAAGCACCATCAATTACAAGAATTGAGTCTAAAAAATTACTATTAGACAATTTTTGTTTAATTAAATCAGGTGGAGTTGCAGTATCAATAGATCCATAAATTAGTAAAATATTTTTGGGATCCATTTTTTTAAGTTTTTCAACAAGATCAATAGTGATGATATTTCTGTATGTTTCTCTAAGAAACTTTGTCCCATGTATATGAAAAGGATTTTTTACATACATGGTTAAATATATGTTTCTTAAAAAAGAAGTAATCCTAGTTGGTAGAAGTTTTGAAAATTTTACCATCAAGTTAGGGTTTTTTACAGAATATTTTCTTGTTATTGCAGGTGAAATTAAGACAATTGGAACGGGATGATTATATTTTTCTGCCCAACTAAGAACAGCTGCACCACCAAAAGAATAACCAATGATTGCGTCTGGTTTCTCTTTTTGGAAATATGTTTCTATCATTTTTTCAAAATCAGACAAAAACCAACTATCAAGAGGTTCTTTCTCACCACAAAAACCAGGGAATGCAGGAGTGACTAAATCAAAACCATTTTGTTTGAGGGTTTTGATGAATACCTCTCTGTCATGCCAAGGGTTTGTTCCTTTTGGACAAAATTTTGTGTAATTTTTCCAATTCCAACCATGGAATAAAAGTATTTTTTTAGTTTTTTTAGTTTCCATTTTTTTAGTTTTTAAATATCATATTGTTCTATAATCAATAATAAACATGTTATAGAATCTGTCAACAATACTTACTGAATATTACACTCATTCATTGCTTTTTCTTTTCCTTCTTTTGTTAAAATAGCGAGTATTGTTTTGTATTTTTCTATCACTGTCTGTAATGTTTCCATTTCAAGAGGAGAAAATCTACCGAGTACATTTGGTTTGCGCAACACACCACTTTCATCAAGTAATGACACCCCGACACGCAAACGAAGGAATTGTTTTGAGCCAAGTACTTCAACAATAGATTTGATTCCGTTGTGTCCCCCATCTCCTCTATCATAAGACAATCGAAGAGTACCAATAGGAAGATCAATATCATCCTGTACGACAAGTAGTGATTCAGCAGAGAGTCCATATGATTTCATGAGAGATGGTAATACGTTACCGGAATGATTCATGAATGTATCCGGTTTCACCAATGTCATATCAGGTAGTGTTGCGACATGTCCTGGAAGGTATTTATCATGGCGCCAATCACGAGCATCTACAAGTGTATCGAGAAGTATCCATGCGACATTGTGTCGAGTCTGTTCGTATTCTTTGCCAGGATTTCCAAGTCCGATAATATGTATCATGCGTACAGTATAGCAAAAATCACCATTCATGATAATACAAAAAAAAGACGACCATTAACACGGTCGTCTTTACTATTAAATTGTTTTTGAAAAATTAACTAATTCCTCAAATGTCTTAAAATGAACATTTTTTCCTAATTCTTCTCGAATAATTGTATTTACTTTTGTAATTGTCCTTTGAATATGTTCAACTGACGGATCTTTTGGAATCTGTGCTGACATAGATTCAAGTTCTTCCCAGGTATAGTTACCACGATTTGTCCACCAAGGAATTGCAGAAGTAATGTTATATGCCCAATGTCTACGACAAGCCTCTTCAAGCAAATCACGAAGTGCATCTACTTTTTTATTACTATATTCAAGATATTGAAAATCACGATTTAGGTGAAGTTTCTTCACATCAGGCAATAATGTAATTTTCGTAAATGCATTTTCTGTAACGTCAGGAGCGCCTTTTGATGGACGATATCTTCCTGCTTTAATAGTCAAAATTGATCTGCCATGCTCTTCAAGAAACCAAAGCCATTTCAATGTTCGATGCAATGGTTCTGTTGGCAATCCAACTAAAATAAAAATATGGGTTTGTATTCCAGCATTTCTAAGATTATCTAAAATAACCCCATAATTATCTGGATGATTCCATTTTTTATTTTCTAAAGCAAGTGTTCCTGATTCAAGACTTTCAAGTCCAAGTTGTACACCTCTACACCCAGCTTGATACAATTTATGGCACATTTGAGGATCTATAAAAGCATCGCCTATAGTTGCATAACAATACCATGTTGCATCATATTTTTGCTGATTTAATATTTCACCAATTTTCAATTGAGTACTTACTGGAACCATTTCATCAAAAAAATCAAAACGATGTCCACCTGAATGAATCATGTGAGAAACAATTTTATCCGGAGGAATAATTCTCGGCTTATCTAAAAACGTATCACTTCCTGATGAAATAGAGCAAAAATTACATCTCATAAAACAATTCGATGTAGTATAGAACGGATATACTGGATTTGGTGACCATTGCATTGCTCCGCCATCATATGAGGGTGCAGGTAAATTACTAAACAAAAATGGTTTTTCTGTTCCAGAATTTTTATGTAACTTTATGCCATCACTCCAAAGAGTACCTGATACAATTGATGGATCAAGTGTTCGTACCAATTCAAGCATCGGAATAAATCCTTCTTTATAGACCAGTCCATCACAACACTTATGAAAAAGTGTCAGAAAATCTGGATCTTCATATGCACTCAAGACACGTGACCAAAAATTTCCACCAATTATTACTTTTGTATTTGGCAAGAAATCTTTCACCATTGAAGCGAGTATTAATCCTGGAAATAATTGTCTTTCTTCTGCAATACTAACCCCATACAAATCAGGTTGAAAATTTTGCGCATAAGGTATTTCAACATTTTTAAAATACTCATACCACATGTTTCCTTCTCTTTTTAGTATTGTTTCAATTGCACTAGAAATAGTACCATCTTGTTTTTCAGCTACATATAACACATTATTTCTCTGCACAATAAATTTGTCATTTGTCGGTATAGCAGTAGAAATTTCTTCAAATATTTTTCTTGCTTTATACCAATCAGAGGCAGTACTTTTTGAATCCCTTACGATCCGTAATGCTTCATGTGTTTTTTCTGCATCTTGTTTCCCAAGGACATACTCTAAACCAAGAAGATGTCCGTACCTTTCTGATACTTCGTGCCCTTCTTCCTTAAGAAGAGAAGTTAAGTACGAAACACCTGTTGGTAAATGCCAAGGTGATGATACCGGAGGGTTGTTCAAAATAATTCTCCTTCTTCTGGTACCAAAAACAAACACAGAAGCAAGTGATTTTTTTGATTTACGATAATAACTTTTTTTGATTACGATATTAATATTGAAATCAGGATCTAAAGGATGGTCCGGTATAGGATATCCATATTCCGGCTGTCCACCAATAATAACCTCATTCACATGTTTGAAAGTTATTTTCCCCATAGAAATAGTCCCTCTTTCACGTGTCTGAGGAACATAGTAATTCCAGTAACCAAAGAGTTTGGTATCACCTACATCTAAAGTAAAAGATTTTTCAACAGTAAATGCAAAATTACTTGCAACAACTAACATAATAAGCACAAAAAGACCGATACCATGTATCATTCTTTTTGCTTTTTGGAAAAACAAGTGAGATTTCATTTCATATATATTTTTTAAATTAACGAGATTTTTTCTATTAAAAAAATATCATAGAATATATAGATTGTCAAAAATAATTAACTTAAAAAAGATAAATTTTAAAATTCATAATGAAACATAATTATGCATTGTGTCAAACGACTATTCGTAGTAAAATATGCACATATGGATACTCAATCAGAGCAAAATACTGCTCGTATTATAGAAAACGACACGAAGCCATCTCCATTTAGTCGTCAAGGTATCATTGAAATAATCAAATTCATTCTTCTTGCGGTGTGTGTCGTCATTCCGGTACGTATGTTTGTCATGCAACCATTCATCGTCAGTGGCTCATCGATGTTCCCCACATTCAAAGACGGACAGTACTTGATCGTCGATGAACTCTCCTATCATTTCCGAGAACCAGCACGTGGAGACGTGATTGTGTTCAAACCACCAATGAATCTCAAAACATATTACATCAAGCGCATCATCGGACTCCCCGGAGAAACAGTCATCATCAATGGTGCAAATATCATTATAAAAAATGAAGCACACCCTGAAGGATTCATCCTGACACAACCATACATAGAAACACCGAGTGATGATAAGATAGAAAAAACACTCGGACAAGACGAATACTATGTGCTCGGCGACAATCGTACAGCAAGTTCAGATTCACGCTACTGGGGAACACTTCCAAGAAAAGATATTACCGGTAGAGCATTCCTTAGACTCTTTCCCTTTACACAAGTATCATATCTCCCAGGTGAATACCATCAAATCGAACAATAATACGCTTTATCAAATCTAATCACTCTACACAATGAAAGAAGAACCAAAAAACAAACCCGCATCTGCAAATACCAAAAAAGAACCGTTGACTTCTCCAAAAGGCATGCGTGATATTATGAATGAGGAATATTATCTCTACCAGGGATTTTTCGAAAAAGCTCAAGAGATTGCAATATATTATGGATTCAACCCAATCGAAACACCTGTTCTTGAACAAGAAGAGGTGTTTACCTCGGCAATCGGTATAGGTACTGATGTTATCGATAAGGAAATGTACACACTTCGCACAAAAGGCGGAGATCGTTTAGCATTGCGACCAGAACACACTGCGCCACTCATGCGTGCATACATACAACACGGCATGCAAACACTTCCACAACCAGTATTGTTTTATCAATACAGTCCTATTTTCCGTCATGATAATCCCCAAAAAGGACGGTATCGTCAATTTTGGATGTTCGATCTTGATGCACTTGGTTCAGAAAAAAGTATTATTGATGCACTCATCATCAAAACAGCAATGGTGATTCTTGAAGAATCTGGTGCAGAAAACTTATGTATTGACATAAATTCTATCGGTGACAAAGATTGCCGTCCAGGATATCTCAAAGAACTCACCTCATACTACCGCAAGCATGCACATGACTTGTCTGCTATAGATCGTGAACGTCTCAAAACTAATCCTCTTCGCATTCTTGATTCAAAAGACCCAAAGACTATCGCCATCAATGAAAATGCACCTGATGCAGTTAGTGCCCTCTGTAATAGCTGTAAACACCACTTCAAGGAAGTGCTCGAATGCCTTGATGAAATGGGAGTCTCCTATCGTATCAATAAAAATCTTGTACGTGGACTTTCCTATTACACACGAACAGTGTTTGAAATAGTTGGCGAACCAGACGAGAACGGAAACACACTTTCATTGGGTGGTGGTGGACGATATGACTATCTCGCTAAGCATTTGGGTTCAAAAAAAGATATTCCTGCAATGGGTATGGCATTTGGTGTGGAGCGTGTTATTCAATCTCCGTGGTATAAAAAACACACACCTCGAATACTGAAGAAACCAAAAATATACTTTATTCAACTGGGAGTAGATGCAAAATTAAAATCACTTAATGTTATTGAGATTCTTCGCAAAGCAAAAATATCTATTGCGCAGTCTATTTCAAAAGATAGTCTTGGTTCACAACTTGCAATCGCAGAACAACTTGGTACTCCGTACACACTTATCTTCGGACAAAAAGAAGCACTTGAAAACAGCGTTATTGTTCGCGACATGGCAACGAGATCACAAGAAACTGTTTCTCTCGACAATCTTCTTGAATACATTAAGAAATTAAAATAATTTTCTATGAGTTTACTCGTTCCAAAAGAACACAAAGCACTACACACTCTTGCACTTCCTGTACCAACAGAAAGTATTTCGACAGCAAAAATACAGAAAATTATTGCTGATATGAAAAAGACACTCGAACAAGAATCTGATGGTGTAGCTATTGCTGCACCTCAAATTGGTATTTCACTTCGTATCTTTGCCCTCTCACCAAAAATATTCGATGGCAAAGAAACAGATGAGCGATTGATTTATATAAACCCTACGATTACTAAAGCATCAAAAAAAATGGCATGGAAAGAAGGAGAAGGGTGTCTTTCACTCAGATGGCTCTATGGCAAAGTCAGACGTCACACAAACGTCACCGTGTCGGCATATGATGAATTCGGTAACCTCTTTGAACGTGGTGCTGGTGGACTTCTTGCGCACATCTTTCAACATGAAATCGACCATCTCGACGGCATGTTATTTATAGAAAAAGCAAAAGACATATACGATGCGCCACCAGAAGAATCTTCACATGAACACAAGTAACATTCCATTTGTTTTTTTTGGCACACCTGCATACGCAGTGGAAACACTCGAAGCACTTCGTGAGCACGGATACACACCAACACTCATCATTACCGCACCAGATCGCCCACAAGGACGTGGACTTACCGTACAACCCTCACCTGTTGCGCTATGGGCAGAAGCACACAATATCCCTACATTAAAACCTGAGAAAATAACACCCGAGGTGATTGCAGACATAGCACAAATATCTGTAGCTGTTTTTATTGTTGCGGCATATGGCAAGATTCTTCCACAAAAACTCCTCGACATACCACCACACGGCACTCTCAATGTACATCCTTCCCTATTGCCCAAATACCGAGGACCAAGCCCTCTCGAAGCACCGATCCTCGCAGGAGATACTGGAACAGGTGTCACAATCATTGCACTTGATAGCGAAGTAGATCATGGACCGATCCTTGTTCAAGAAAAAATACCTCTAATAGGAAATGAATTCGCGTACGAGCTCGGTACAACTCTGTTTAAAAAAGGAGGTGAACTTCTTGCAGATATTCTTCCAGAGCATATCGCAAGGACAGTCAGTACAACGGAACAAGATCATACTCAAGCGACATTCACCAAAAAGATTACAAAAGAACATGGTCTCGTAGATACTGAGAAAGAACCAGGGGTAGAACTGTGGGCAAAATTCCGTGCACATACTCCGTGGCCAGGATTATATTTCTTCAAAAAACACACTGACGGAACACAAATACGTATAAAAATAAAAACTGCCCACCGTGAAGGTGAACAGTTTGTGATAGATACAGTAATTCCGGAAGGAAAAAAAGAAGTGTCTTACAAAGATTACCTTAAAAACTAGAAGATAAAGAACGATTACTACACAAAACACTCACAACTGTGAGTGTTTTCTCTAGACTATTTCTTCCATGGACGAAGTCCTTTTATCATTTCTTTTACCGCATGTGCTTTTCGAATCCATCGAGTCAGTCGCTTTTCTTTTTGAGAACTGATTTCACGAAAGAGCTCCTCATGCGCATCATCAATTGCACCGTACAAATCTTTTCCATGTGACTCTGCTCGTAACAAAACACCGTGACGAGTCAATTGCATTTCTGCCCGGAAAATATCTCCAGAAGTGTGATGATTGGTGGTCTTACCTAATTCTACTGAAACATGAGGATCTTCTTTTTCAGAAAAAAACTTTTCAAACGAACGACAACGCTTTTCTACGTACTCCCGTATAGGAAGCGTCAACTCATAATTGGTTGCTTTTATTGAAATGTGCATATACGTGTTTGGTTATTCTGATAACACCTTCAGTATACCACCTCCCACAGATGAGTTATCCACCTATTTTATGCAATAACAGTAAGTAATTTTCCTGGTTGGTGATGTCCGTGCACGATCCTCACAGCAGAACGTGGTACTCGATAAAGATCTGCGATTATTTCACATACTCGTTCGTTGGCATTATTTGCTTCAGCTTTTTCTTTGACGGCAATGTACCACTTATCAGACCCTGCCTCAGTTACCTTTTCGTGTTTGTTTCCAGCAATCACATGTACCCGAACATACATACATTAGACAGTGAGAATGATCATCGTATTAGTACTCCCGACAACACCTGAAGGTAGTCCAAGTGATACGACGATCTTATCACCCTTTTTTGCAATTTTTTCAGTTGTAACAAATTTTTGAATTTCAGTGAGTCCTTTTGTAAAATCTTTGAATGGCTTGATGAGGACTGGCACGCAACCGAAAGAAAGTGCGAGTTTATTGAACGTGCGAATATGTGGTGTCAAAACATACACCATTTGACTCGGGCGATGTCGTGCAATCATCCGTCCCGTAAATCCTGACTCAGTAAGTGCAACAATCGCCTTTGCGTCAACAGTCACAACTGCATGTGCAACGGCATTGGTAACAGCATCCACCACTTGCTCACTGCCATCAAACATCCCTTCACGACGCTTTCGTTGAGGAAATTCTTGTTCTACTTGCTGCGCAACAGCAGTCATCACAGAGACTGCTTCCACAGGATAAAGTCCAAGTGTTGTTTCTTCTGAAAGCATCACCGCATCACTTCCATCAAGAATAGCGGTTGCGATATCAGACACTTCTGCACGAGTAGGTACAGGCACCTGAATCATAGATTCAAGCATTTGTGTCGCAGTAATCACTGGCTTGCCAAGAAAATTACACATACGAATCATTCTTTTCTGTACAACAGGAACTTGCTCTGGACCAATTTCAATAGCGAGATCACCACGAGCAACCATCACACCATCGGTTCTTTTGATAATTTCTTCCAGGTTATCAATTGCTTCTTGTGTTTCAATCTTTGCAATAATCTGCGCATCAGATTTGTGCTTTTTCAATAATGCACGAAGTTCATCGATATCCTCAGGTCGACGAACAAATGATAATGCAACGAAATCAACATTTTTCGCAACACCAAACACAAGATCTTTTTTATCTTTTTCTGTAATTGAACTGATTTTCAAATATGCACCAGGAAGGTTCACCCCTCGTCGTCCTTTTGTCTCACCTCCAACAAGAATCTTACAGACAACATCAGTCTCTGTGGTTTTCAGTACTTCAAGTTTTTTCTTACCATCATCAAGCATGACAATAGATCCTTTTTGTAATTCTTGTGGCAAGGTTTTGTAATTGATAAAAACACGCTCTTTTGTACCAACACACTCTTTTGTGGTAAGTATGATTGTTTCTCCTGGAACAAGTGTCACTTTTGGTGTATCGAATTCACCAATACGAATTTTTGGACCAGAAAGATCTTGTAGGATAGCAAGCGGTGTACCAAGTTTTTTTGCAACCGCACGAATATTCTTCACTCGAGCACCATGCTCAATATGATCACCATGACTCATGTTCAACCGAGCGACATTAAGTCCTGCTTCAACAAGCTTGGTAAGCATTGCTTGTGATTCTGTTGCGGGTCCGATTGTTGCAACAATTTTTGTTTTCTTTTTAGTATATACAGTATTCATAAATATCAGCGTACCATGTTTTGACCATTCACACAAAAACACGATTATATCGTGTTTTTGTGTGAATGAGACTATCTACCTCCATTATATTCTTCCTCGTCTTTAGAGTGAGGTAATTCTTTTTCCACCTTTTCTATAATTCTTTCATGATATGGTTTATATTCACCTGTTTCTGGATCAGTATTATTTTCAACTTCATTTTTTAATGCATCTTTCCCAGGCTTATATTTTTCAAGAGCATCTTTCTTTTCTTCTTGTTTTATTGCACGTAAAAAATTTTCATTCATGTTTTCCATATACCGTAAGTATACGCTCACTTTACAAAAATACAACTCTTCATGATATACTATATCTATTATTATAAATATATTTTAAACCATCGTATGATGAATACAAACAAGTTTCTGTTGGGCGGACTCGTTGCCACTATTGCAATCGTGTCTGTGCAAATATCGAATCAATTACTAATACAAGATCTTATTGAAAAAATAGATTCTGTGGCAATTCCACAACAAGCAGCAGTAGTAACTGCTGTTGGAACAAAAACAACAACACCATTTGTTTCTCCTTTAGCTCCAGCAGATCCTAATCCTTGTATAGCAACTACAACAACAATAAACCAAGGTATCGGTGCAACAGTGTATCCTTCAAAAAATTACACACTTCAAACCACATGTGATACACAATCAGTAAAGGTAACATTCATGATTTTTGCAAAAACTGAAAGTGATCTTGCTAACATAACACTTACTGAAAAAGAAACAGGAATGAAATTCCCAGTTATTCTTGATAAAACAAGAAAGTCAAATGATGCAGATCTTGAAAATTTTCCATTTTTTACCACAGGTACAGTTGATCTAAAACAAAATACATGGAAGAACGGTACACAAAAGACATATACATTCAATACGACAAAATCAGTTGCTCATGTACTAGGATATGTAGAAACAGCATCTACTACAAAAACAATGCGAAATGTATTTTTACATAATTTCCTTAATTCTAGTATAATTGACGATACAGGCGTCTCATCAAGCTGGATTTTTCACCGTAGTAGCAAATGGTGCAAAAAACACGCAGCGCTAAACGATGAAAGTGACCATATTATTGATTGTTTTGGAGTTACTTGGGTCTAAGATCCATTCAAAACATTCATTATAAAACACCCACATATGTGGGTGTTTTTTGTTTGTAAATTTTAATACCCAATAATTAGGTACAATGACTAATCTGTGTCGTAATACAATTTACATTGCTATTTGTCAAATACAAGCGCATACTGAATATGTAGTAAAGGTATCTCATTATATGTTCTTTCGTAGTCTCACTTCTTCAGAAGATCGATTACCACATTTCTCTCAAATTTGTATACTGAAAAAATGTTTCGTACAGTGTATTTAAATTATATCTCAAAATAATTTCATAATGATTCACAGTATTTTTACTTCTTAGTATTAAAAAAAAGAATTACATATGAACAACACAAAAAAAGCTTTATTTGGTGCAAGTCTATTACTTGCCACAATCACTCTCATGAGTACACCTTCTGTCGCCCGTGCAGAAGCACTCACCCGCTCACTCCATATCGGTATGTCAGGAGCAGATGTCAAAACAGTGCAACAATTTCTTGCACAAGATAACGAACTCTACCCTCAAGGTAAAGTGACTGGATATTTTGGTTTCCTTACAAAATCAGCAGTATCAAATTTCCAATCAAGAAACGGATTGGGTGCTGATGGATATATCGGCAACAGTACACGTCCTGTCATGAATGCACAAATAGCATCAGGAATGGGTAGCTCAAACGCCTCTCCAACAATCAGTAACAATGTTGTAAACACAACAATCAATGGTGCAACAGTGAACTGGAGTACTGATGAACAATCAAAAGGTGTTGTATACTACAGCACAAGTCCACTTTCAACATACGAATATGAAAATTCAGTAACAGTAAGTGGCATGACTGCTATGACAGACAGTAATTTCCGTACAACACAAAATGTATGGATTCAAAATCTTCAAGCAAACACTACATACTACTACATGATCTACACAACAGATCAATCAGGTAATGTAAGTGTAACTGTCCCTGCTACTTTCCGTACAACAAACTAATAAAGTACTTGTATTAAAAAACACCTAAATATTGGGTGTTTTTTAATGAACTATTTAGCTCGCTTTTTTCCTTTTGATTTCGCCGCAAGCATTACTTGTTTGACTGCAAGGCGCTTTTTTGTTTTTGGTGATCCTTTTGATTTCTTCTTTGGACCAAGTGTTGTATCTCTTTTTGCCATACTATATGTATTTATTACTAATATACGTATAGTATACGTGAAATATACGAATTATACTATTACAGGAAATATCAGAACATAGAGATTTTATTACTTATATATGAAATAGTGTTCAAATGAAAATAAAAAGACTAACAACACAGGGTTGTTAGTCTTTGTAAAACTTATTGAATGACTGCTTTAGTAATCTTTAGGATATATTCACCAGAACCATACAAATCACTATCACGTCCACAAAATGGGAAAAGGTAGAACACTGCAGTATGTTTTACACCTTTTTCATCTTTAAAAGATAGAACTATAGACGTAATCTGTTCGTATGTTTTTTTAGAACTTTTGTTACTGTTTTTGTACGGTATAAGCAACTGACCAGATTCTGGCATGCCAATATTTACAGACACAAATTCTATCTCACCAGAGCTTAATACAGAAGACCTAAGGGAGAACATGCACGCACTTTGATCAGCTGATGAAAAACTAATACGGTACTTTGAAGGAAATTTTCGTACTTGTATACTATCAATTTTTTCTGATAGATCTTCTCTTGATAGACCCGAGATCATGCTTTTGATGCTCACATCCTGTAAAACATGATATAGCCCAGAATACAAACCAATTCCCCCTGTTAAAATATTGATTAATTTATTTCTCATTTTTTCTATTTAATTGTGAGTGTTTTATCTACGTTCAAGATACTAGAGAATTTATATTATGTCAACAAATACGCCGCATGTCGGATGGTGTTGCGAGTAGTTTTGGGAAATAAAAAGAACGCCCTTTCTGAGCGTTCTAAACTGTGATTGATTTCTACAAATACTACGTCTTTGATAACGAAACATCGTACCTAAGAATTCCAATTTCAGTATAATTTTTAATTGTCCCTAACATAGCATCGTACTTATTATGTAATTTTTTAGGGAGTAGTTTAATAATTTTTTTAGGATCTTTCATATCACCTAAATAGCGTATTTTTTTAAGAATATTTTTTGGCGTATCGGCACCGTACATTATTAATTCTTTTAACACTGCTAGAGCAATTTCTTCAGTTATATTGTTGATTAAAATTTTTTTTCTAGATGACATGTTTTCTATTATTTATTTGTGAGTGATTATCTACGTTCAAGTTACTATATAATACGGGCTGTGTCAATACAGCTCTGCCTGTGGGAAGATGTTCGGAATAGTGTGAGGAAATAAAAAAACCCACCAATAAAGCGGTGGGTTGGATAAATGATTTTAAGCAGGCACTTGTAATTGTTTTTCCAGGATATGTAAATAGAACTGTTCTACCCGCATTACCTTCTGGTCTGAAACCAATATCTCCTGCCAGGCCGCATCAGTTAAAATAAGTGTAGCCTGAACATGTCCATCTTTGGAAATATCTGCAACAAATACAACGAGCAAATCACCTCCTGACTCGGTCTGAACAGTGAACAATGTGTTCAAAGAATTTTTTGAATTTTGAGGATACTGATAGAAATCTTTATCCTCTTGTTTTACACTTTTTGACCTGTATATTTCATGTCCATTATTAGATGATGTGTCGTGTGCCGACAGACCAGAAAAATAACACTTTGTTCTATACTCTGCGTATGGAATTGCTATTCCGATTGGAAGTAAACCGTTCGGGTTTTCTTTTTGAAGTTTACTTAATGATGCTATTTTTGTCATTGTTTTGTTTATTTAATTGTGAGACATTTATTGAGTTATTTCTATCCCGTTTTTTAGAGACACAAATAACCCAACAACGTCTTAAAGAACTACATATTTATAGTAGCATATTTATATATAAAAGTCAAGTATAACCTAATACTAAAATAATCTTAAAATATAAGGTGATTTTGCTGCTCTATCTGTGGGAGGATGTTGAGGGTAAATAAAAAAAAAGACCAACAAAACAATGTTAGTCTTTTATTATAAGAAAGAAAATCTCTTCAGTATAGGTAATTTTTAAATACAAACAGTATTTTCGTTTCTATGAATCCATGTATCAAACATTGATATATTACAACCAGCAATAGAATGTTTTTTAAATATAATAAATAAAGCCCCTGAGACAATCACGGCGATCAATATAAGTATTATTTTTTTCATACAGAAATTATATCATAGAATAAAAACAATAGATTGTTACTATACTAGCTCCCCTTAGTGGACGCATTCAGAACTCTGAATTGGAAGAAAATTAAAAGAGAATTGGAAGAAAGTGGAGTTTTAAGTGGTTTTCAAAACCTTGCACTTCAGAACTAGTTTGTAAGTTTTTTCCAAATAAAATCAATATCAGGATTTTTTGTCCATAAATTCACGATTTTATCTCGCAATTCTTGATGTTGAGGGTATCCAGTATCTTCAACATTATCTGGTAGCAAGTGTTTACACTCAACATTTAAGAGCACAGTCAGAGCTTCTTTAATGTCATTATATTTTTGAGCACCAATTCTTTCTTGCTCATCTGCTCCAAACTTATACCAAGTATAAAAATGCCACAATTCGTGCATCACTGTTTTCATTGCAGTATTACTAGAAATAGATACAAAAAATAAGTTTTGATTTACAGAATAAGGACATCTGTTATTTATTGTTAAATAAGCTGTAACATTTTTTGGTAAAGACACATCAAAAACTTTTTCTGCAATTTTTTTGAAATTGCCTGATATTTTATCAAAATCTTTCTGATACTGTTCGATGCACTTATTTATGTCTATATTATTATCCTGTATATACTTATCAATAAAATCAGATGTGGAGTTTTTGTCAGGATTTTTTCCTGCAAATTCAACTAGTTGTTCATATACTTTTGTAGGGTTTGGAGAATTATTTGAGCTTTTTCCTTTATTAAGCAAAACCCAAATGTCCTCATCTTTTTTGTAGGCAAAATTTAATTTCATATTATGAGTTTATCAAAAAGTATGTATTAAGAACACTTTACTTTGCTTTACAATGGCTCTGCATGTGGGATGAGGTTCGATTGGCTTTGATAGTTTAGGGATAATAAAAAACACCCTAGGACCAGAGTATCTACTTGGAAGCAGTATCTTACTTAAAGAGTGCGTAACAGCTCACTGGTCGAGCACCAAAACCGTCGGATGATTCCGACGGTTTTTATTTATAAGCTTTACTTTCCTGTCATATACCTGTAAAAATTATTGAATCAGTTCCCAACTTGGTAGTTTTTCCATATTCCAATTATGTACGAATCAGATTAAAAAGCAACTAAATTCTAAACCCTATTTGGGTTAGCAAAAAACAGCCTTTGTCTAGGCTGTTTTTTGAGAGCTCCTTCTAGTGGACAAGTTCAGAACTCTCAACTGGGTTCAAATTAAAAGAGATATTGAGTTTTCTAAGATTTTTGAGATGCTTCCACTAGTGAGAGGTCAGAACTAACTCTGTGATTTTTGCCATTCTTCAAAATCTTTACCTAAGCTTTCATTTTTCATATTGCCCTTAACAAATTCTAGAGCTTCATATACATCATCAATTCTTTCTTCTGCGATTTGTTCTGTCTTTTCTGTTTTTTCTACCTTTTCGTATGCTTTTTCAGCCATAGATATACTTTTTTCCAAAGCAGGGATTAAACCCCCAGAAGATTTAACTTCACTACTATCAACATAGACAGATAAAACTCTTGTAATCCTGTCAAACTTTTCTTTCTGGTCCTCTTTGTATTGAATTTGTCCTCCTTTTGTGTCTGGAGTATATTCAAACTTACTTGCCATAAATTCAGCAAAACGTACAAGCTCGAGGGGTGTATATTTTTCTTGTCCTTCTAAGCTATTATCTGGTTTTGGGAAGCCTTCCATCATAAATTATTCATTAAAATTATATACTTCCATTATATAGGGAAGATTGAAAAGGTTCTAATCCCTGTTTGGGTACTAAAGACGAACCTTTTAAAATAAAGCTAAAAACATGGCTCCACATGTGGGAAGATGTTCGAAATGCTACAATATATCTATGAAACTATTTCTCTCAGGAGGAGGAGGTACACAAGATTCAAAAGAGCTTGATTTAAAGTTCCTTGCTTCTATTGATACATCAAAACCAGTCCTTTATATTCCAATTGCTATTAATGCTACAAAACATCCGTATCCAAGCTGTTTAGAATGGATACAAGGCGTCTTTCAACCGCTTGGTTTTAATAATTTCACCCTGTGGGGAGAAGCAGAGCTTTCAACCAAAACGTTAGAAGATTTTAAACAATTCTCTGGTGTCTATATTGGTGGAGGAAACACTTTTAAACTACTCAAAGAACTTAGAGAATTTGGAACGCTAGACATTCTTATTAAGCTCGTAGAACAAAACATTCCCATATATGGAGGAAGTGCGGGTGCACTTATTCAAGCTAAATCAATCATCACCGCAGAACCACATGATACAAACGATGTTAATCTCACCAATCTTCGAGCTCTTAATTTTTTACATGATTCATATCTATGGGTTCATTACACTTCAGCTGAAGATGAAATTATTCAAAAATATATTACTGACTATTCACTAGAAAAGAATATCGCCATTGCTGAAGATGGAGGATTATTTATTTCTGAAAAAGGTATTGAAGTTATTGGCCCTGCAAGTGCGTTTATATTTGATGGTTCTGGAAAAAGAGAAGTTAGACCAGGAAATCTTATTTAATTGACTCAAAAAGTGCTCGAATGGAGGTGTGCATTTCGAACTTTTGACTGGGCTTCATCATATCCAAACCCTGAATATCACTTAAAACAGATTAGTAAACTAATTGCTTTAGTAAAATAATCCATACTTTTTATTTGGGTATTTGTTTAATACCGTATTGCGGATTTAATTCAATCCATTTAGATATATTTGTCCACTTTAATCCGTGAAATCCAAATTGAGATTCGTAATCTTCATCGTGACCCTCAATCGAAAACTTTTTTGCTATTTCATATGGTGCAAATTTTATACCTTGAGCATCGAGTAAATGCTTGTCATACACACACATTACCAAGTCTTCTGGATGATACTTAGAGAATTTATTCTCTTTCGCTAGTTGCGATGATATCTTAAGAAACTTTTTACTTCGTAAACTAAACCCCCCATTTCCAACTATGTGTTGACCAGTTAATTCACGTGGAATATTAAACATTTCAAACCAAAATTCGTCTTTAATGTACCAAGGTGCACCAATGTAATCATATTCAAGAAATGAATCTGACCAAGACTGAGGATTTAGTATAAAACCATCGTACTGAACAAGTAGTACATACTCTGTATCTACAAAATTAATGAGTTCTTTTATGCAGAACTCTGAAAACGCTTCGATACTACCGAGGTGATCAATTTCTACCCATCTTGGATCATCATTTTTGATTGAAGACAGAAGCTTTGTTTCTGCAAAGTTAATACCTTCTTGGGAGATATCTAAAGCTGTTTGCAGCCTTTTCACATCAACACAATCTATGCCTATCAAAGTTACATTATTAAGATTAATTTTCTCCATAGAGAATAGTATACTAAAGTTCGAACCCTATTTACAAGTACGATATTTCAGACTTTTGACACTATATTTATCAACGTGTTTTAGACGTTTTGTTTTGCTCCGAACCTGGGACGATGTTCGAATGAGTTTGGTATAATATCTATATGCAATACTTCGTAGGATATTTGATTGAAGGGGAGGTTTCTGACTACTATAAAACGCTCACTTCTGACCTAGAGCAGAGATTTAGTATCAAAAACCTTTCAGAATACATTCCTCCTCACCTCACCCTTAAAATACCTTTTGAACCAGATAACATAGAAGATTTTGAGAGTTATCTGGTAACGATAGCAGAAAGTCTTTCAAGTGTGGATTTGGAGGTTGATGGGTTTGAGAAGTTTGACGGAAAAAGAATGACTATCTTTCTAAAAGTTACAGCAGGGGAGAATATAAAAACTATAGAAAATGTAGTCGACCGCCTTGAGTCTTATGGCGAAAACACAAAATCACTTCCGCGACCTCTTGCTCTGCATACATCAATTGCTCGATTCTTGTCTCCTGAACAATGTGAAGAAATTTGGAGTTATTTACAAACAGCCCCAAAACCTCATTTTAATTTAGTATTTAATAATTTAACTATATTTAAACTCGTAGAAGAGAATTGGGAAGTGTATAAGATTTTTCGTTTCTAATAATCTTTTAGTTCGAACTCCTAGAAAGGTATCCAAAATAACCATTACAATATAAGCTTCAAAAAAGTGCTCTGCCTGTGGGAGGATGTTCGAAATAGTACTAATAAGGACAAGGTCCCTTTGTAGCATAACTTTCACATGGATCCTTTCTATTTCTATTCTCAACAACAAAAATAGACATGTAAATAATTACACACAATCCTACAATAACTAGGACGACTTTTAGTATATTTGACATGAAATTATTATAGCACTAAATGGTTCCTCTTATCTTATTGCTGCTCCGAATGTGGGAGGATGTTCGAATGGGTTTGCTATAATTAATCTATTAAAATTTAATTCAAATTATTATGAATAATCCAGTAAGTTGGTTTGAGCTTCCAGCGATAGATCTTGTACGGGCAAAAGCTTTTTATGAAACTGTCTTTGGTTTCGAGATGGTTCCAGAGACAAACGCAGGATATGAGATGCTTTCATTTCCGATGAATATTGGAGTCATGGGTGCAAGTGGAGGAC
>CAZJJM010000008.1:0-16081 GCA_964546355.1 uncultured Candidatus Saccharibacteria bacterium
TTACCTTTTGCAGATCATCTTTGTATTTCTCCATAACACGCATCGTTGCCATTGTCTGATCCATGCCACCTTTAATCTTTTCTTGAATCTCCTTCCCTATCTTTTCAAATAGTTCTGGATGTTCAATCACCACATTAATAATACGATCTTGCTCAGCTTCAGGCATACCTTTGAGTTGAGATTTGAGCATCTTTTTCATTAAAAAATTCTTAAACATACATGCAGTATAGCAAAAAAATCTATATAATCAACGCATGAGTAAAAAAGAGGAATTACAACAACTCCAACTACACAATCATGAAATTTGCACTTGTGTACTCAAAAAGACGGCTACGCAGCCAGTATTTGGTGATGGTAACCCTGAAAGTAACATCATATTCATCGGCGAAGCTCCAGGTAAAAAAGAAGATATTGAAGGAAAACCATTTGTCGGTAGTTCTGGAAAATTTCTCGCGGAAATGCTTGCGACTATCGGTATGAAGCGTGAAGATATCTATATCACAAATACAGTAAAATACCGCCCACCTGAGAACCGTGACCCGCTTCCAAAAGAAAAGGAAGAGTGTAAAAAATGGCTCTATGAGGAACTGACGTTTATCAAACCAAAACTCATCGTCTTTCTTGGTAGACATGCCATGAATACATTTTTTCCTGATTTGAAAATCAGCGACGCACACGGAAAACTTATTGAAAAAACCGTTACAGATTTTCCTGACACCACACACTTCCTCGCACTCTATCACCCAGCGGCAGCGCTTTATAATGGAGGTATGCGCGAAACACTGATTAAAGATTTTAAGAAAATTCCAAAAATTTTACAGAAAATAAAAACTATTAAAAAATAATTTTTAATAGTTTTTTTGCAATTCCAAACACAAAAACATTGGGAATTCTTTTCTCGCTTTGTCTTCTGCCTGCTTACGAGGACCGGAACCACTTGCCTTGTGAGAGATCCACTCTTCGAGTCGTGTGATCACAAAACCTTCTTTTGCAAAGGCTTTCATATACCATTGGAGTGGTCGGTGAAATGACACAGTAAACTCTTTTTTACTATTACGAGATTCTCCGGGTGTCATATCGATATTGATCTTCTGTTCATTCATATAGCCATCCATCGCACGAGATTGTATATCTCGTGTTTCGTCATATATCCAGTCAGATGCTTGCGGAATACGAAATGCTGGATGATTGAGGACAATGTACATCTTGCCACCTGGTTTCAATATACGTTTTGCTTCAAGCATTGTTTCAGCGACTTTTTCAATATTTTGAATCGCAAGAATAATCGTAACCATGTCTGCACTTACGTCCTTGATCATAGGCATCTTATGACTTGGGGCAACACTGTAGGAAATCGTTTTATCAGAGCGGGCTTTTGCTGTCGTGATCAAACCTGACGCAATGTCAGTACCGAACACCTGTGCACCAGATGCATGAAATATACGAGAAAAATATCCTTGCCCGCACGCAATATCAACAACGGTCATTCCTTTCTTGATCTGCATCAAACGAGAAAGATTTGGCGCGATAACTTGTGCTTGGTATGTATCAGTATCATCCTCAAGTAACGTATCGTACCAATCAGAAACACGATTCCAACTTGTCTTCTTTTCTGTTGATATCTTTTTCTGTCCTGAATTATTTTTTGGTATCATATGTTGCTTCAAGTTTACGGTATTTGAATCCTTCGTAATACATAGTTAATAATTTCTGTACATTTACCATTCCTGCAAAAAAGATAAGATCAATCATATGTCGTACAACATATGCAAAAAATCCAGTATAGGTAGCATGTTTCATTGCTAAAATTCCCCATCCTTTTCCAATAGGAATTGCATAGGCAACTGACTTTGGTTTGTATACATTCGGAACAATGCCCCGAATTTTACAATTGAGTACGTATGCCACATATTCTCCGTCATACAGTGCCGTTTGGGCAAGCCCAGCGTATGGCGTATCTGCCGCGTCTCCTAAAACAAAGACTTCTGAGGAATTTTTTGCTTCAAGAAAATTATTCACCGAAATACGTCCCTTTTTATTGGATTCAAAACTCTCAATTGTTTTATATAGAGGGTGAACTTGTGTTCCTGCTGTCCAAATAAGGGTTTTTGAATTCATTGCCATATCTTTGAGATACACTGTTTCTAGCTCTTCTTTTACCAACGTACGATTGAGATACACATTCACTCCAAGACGACGAAGTTGTTCAAGTGCTTTTTTGGATACTTTTGGATCAAGTGTTGAAAGGATACGTGGAGACGATTCGATAATATCAATAGATATCAGTGATTGATCAACGTGATATTTTTTTGCAAGATCTTGTGTAAATGCAGCGAGGTCTCCTGCGATTTCTACACCAGAAGCACCGCCACCAACAATGACAATATGAAATTGCGCCAAGCAAGCTTCTTTTGTTTCAGAACTTTTTTTAGCATTAAACAATTCATAAATATGATGTTTAAGCGTCAGTGCTTCTTCTACAGATTTGAACCCGTAGGAATTTTTTTCAATTCCAGGAATATCAAAGTAAGCTGTTTTACTTCCAAGCGCAAGTACGAGATATGTAGCTGAATAAACAGTACCGCTCATACCTGTAACTGTTTTTTCATGAGTATCTACAGAAACAACACGATCAGTAACAATCTCAACACGAGAAGGAAGCATGTCAGAAAGAGATACACATGCCTCAACGGGAGATGCTCCAGTAACTAGTCGATATAATCCGGGATAATATTCAAAATAGGCTTTATCACTAATGAGTGTTATCTGTACATGATGAGGCAATGATCTTGCTAATTCTTTTGCCGTTTTAACACCAGCAAATCCCCCACCAACAATAACCACCCGTTGTTCATTCTTTTGCATATCTCTCTATAGTACCTTTTATTCTGTAATTTCAAAATCATCACCTGGTACCACTGAATCTTTTTTATCCAAACGAATAAGATATACACCAACAGCTCCTCCAAGAATAAGTAACCCAAAAATACCGAAAATAAGAAGTGAGCGTGACGAAGAAGGTGTTGCATATTCTTCATTTGCGGAAATCACTTGAGCTGCAAGCGTATTACCAATATTCGTATCACCATCAGGCGAGATACTTAACTGTGTCTTTGGAGTAGGTACTTGTGGTGTCGATGTTTTTGTTGAAAATGATGATGTGTTTGCAATAAATTTTTTGGTAGTTGCTATCATTTTCTGTGACTGATCATAGAGTGTTATGGGTGTAGAAATAGCTGACTGATACCCTAAAGCACCAAGTGAAAGCGTCAATGATTTATTTGGTAATACAATAACTGATTTTTGTATAGGAATTATCTCACCATTGTCTGTCACAAGATTCCATCCTTTGAGATTAATTTCAAAATTTGTTTTATTTTCTATTATGACAGAACGTATATCTTCACCAAGTGTGAGTATTGCAGTAAGCGGAACAACGTGGACAATCATTCTGTCTGTTGCATCAACTACCGGCATGTATGGGTTTCTTTTATATTCAAAAGTAAGTACGTATTCACCGGGGTAAGTATATGTATAAAAAATTTGATTACTTGTTGTATCTGTATCAAAAACACCACCATCACCATACATAAAAGAAAACGTACCTCGCGTAAGTATTTCATTACTATACCCTCGAACAACTGGTTTTATCTCAACCGGCATTCCCGCAAAAACAGTGCTCGGCAAGACAATCTCGGCAGAAATTTTTGGTTCTGTGTATTCCACAATCTTTTTTGTACTAGTGACACTCGGTGCAACAGAAGGTTCTCCACCAGAACCTCCGCCACTAGGAGGTGGTGAAGACGTATTTACTGCACCTGGCGTTGCGACTGCTGCAAACAAACCATTCCCGGATCGATTAAGCGTAGCGCCATCACCACTAGCACCTACAGACGGATCATATGTGATCTGATCAATGACAGCACCTGAAGCATCTTTCAGTGCAAGTGTTTCCCCAGGATCATTTGTAAGAGAAAAACTGCTATCAAAAAGTATTCCTGAAAAATTCGGCCAATCTTGCATAAATTTAGTCGATGTATCAGCAATAATTGCATACGCACCGACAGCAAGAGATGAACCGCCCGTAACAGGAGTCAGTCCGTGATTACTACTGCTCTCAAAAAACTTATACGTTGCAAGATCTATTGATTCCGCACTATCGTTATATACCTCAATCCATTCTCGATCAGTATCAGTACCTTCGAGATCATACATGATTTCATTGATAATAAGCGCGTGAGTATGTGACGCAAACAACAACAATCCAACAATGATACAAGATCGTATATACCGCATATGATATGTATTTATTCTAATATTCTTTTCAATACTTCTTCTGGAACTTCTTTCTTTGTTTGTAAAGGCGGAGTGACAGGTGTAAATGAGTCTGTTTTTGAATCAATATCTTTCTTTAATGTAGTATCAGCGGGTGTCACAAGAGGAGGCATTTTTTGTGTTGTAGTCGCCTGCACAGACACTGTTACAGAAGATGTTTCTTCTGTCGACTGTTGTGGTGAATTTTTTTGGAATGAAGCCGGAGCTGATGGAACAACTTTTTTCAAGAGATCACGAAGTGCTGATCGGTTTTCTGTTGGAGCTGAATTTGCAGCGACTTTTTGCTGTTGAGCAATACTCGCCGGAGATACTGGTTTTGTTTCAGAAGGAACTGATACAGGTTTTGCGGGAGGAACTGTTGTGGGTACCGAAGATTGTTTTATATATGTACGATCTTCCACGGCTCTTGAAACAATTTTTTGAGGTGGAGTAGAAGGATTTGATTGCTTTGAAAATGATTCTTCAGCAGGTTCTTCTTCGAGTTTTTTAAGAAGTTCCTGTAAAGCGTGTGAAGTTTTTTTAATAGGTTGAACTTGTTGTGTTGATTGTGAAGGAGACTGTACTGGTACTGTTTGTTTTGGAGTGTTTACAGAAGAGCTCTGTGTAGACATTTGGGTATTAGAAGCAATTGGAGGTTTAGAAAAAGACGGTGTTTTAGGTGTAGTTGGAGCAGAAAAAGCACGTTCAAAAGGCTTATGTGGTACAGTTCCAGATTTTGCATATTTGTTTTCTTCTTTAGGAAACTTCCCTGTTGACTCATCTTTGCCATCAAGAAGCCAAAGTTTGATTTCTTCTTCAACCTGGGCACGAGGACGAGCGTATAATTTACGAGAATGAGCAATAACATCTTCTTTTAGTGAATGTTCAAGTGGTGCAATCGGACCAAGTGTCCCAGCAGAAAATGGACGTGACCCCATACCATCAATCATCAAGCGCAAATAAATTTGAGCAAAACCAAGATTTACTAAATCTTCTTTAGTAAAAATTGGCATAAATTCTTTTTCAAATAATTCCGCATCATTCGGTCCAATACGAAAAGTAATCATAGTTCCCACGTTACCCAAAATAGCATCACGAACTTCATCAGTCATCTGTGCAACGTATTGATTTGCCACAGTTAGGGCAAGTTTGTACTTACGAGCTTCAGAAAGAATATCCGCAAAAGATTCGTTTGCAAAGTTTTGGAATTCATCCACATAGAAATATAACGGCGCACAGGCTTTCAGCTCAGCTTCAGATATTTCAGAGCGTGACATGGCCGCAAGATAGATTTTAGTAATGATCATACCACCAAGCAGGTTCATATTCTGCTCGCCAATACGACCTTTTGCAAGATTCACAATCAAAATCTTTTTATCATCCATAATCTTACGGATATCGAAAGATGAGGTCGGCTGTCCGATAATATTTCGAATGAGTGGATTAGCAGTGAACTGTCCGATCTTGTTTTGAATAGCAGGAATAGCTTCAGCAGCCATACGTTCGGTATATTTTGCGAATTCATCTACCCAAAAAGATTTCACTGCTGGATCCTTGAGATTATCCACTACCTTTTTTCTAAAATCTTTATCAGAAAGCATTTTATTTACACCCATGAGTGTTGATCCTGGATATTCAAGCAATGCAAGAATTGTATTATTGAGAATATATTCCATACGAGCACTCCATGCATCTGCCCAGATCTTCTTGAATACACTCATGAGTCCCGATGCCACTAAGTGTCTTTTATCAAAACCAATGTCTTCCATAACATTGAATGCTATCGGATGCTCAAGATCAAACGGTGCGAAATACACTACATCATCAAGTCTATGTTCTGGAACATATTCAAGAAGTTTTTCCGCAAGATTTCCGTGTGGGTCAATGACCGCAACACCTTCTCCATTTTGAATATCTTGAACAGCAAGATTTTCAATCAATGTTGATTTACCAGTACCGGTCTTGCCGATAATATACATATGACGATAGCGATCTTTTGCACGAATACCAAATTTCGTCTTCGTATTCCGAAAGTCTGCTTCAGCAAAGTATGTGATTTTTTTCTCGCTGTCCATATAATAATTGAGATAACAATACTTCTTTAGTATACCTGACTTTTTATAAACAAAAAAGAGCATTATGCTCTTTTTTGTTTATATTATTTATTTTTGAGATCTTCGTTCACGAACCCTCGAGAAAATGGTCCGAAGAAACCAGTTCCTTTGTTCAAATTAACAGGTACTAATATTTTTTCTTTGTAGTTTTCCTGAAGTTTAATAAGTGCTGCACGAGTTTTTGGTCCGAAGTTTGGAATTTCATTCCCAGGAGAACCTTCTCCTGTACTTGAAACAATAAACCCTTTTTCATTGAGATATGACTGCAACGCTTTTACATCTTCTCCAATGATGCCGATTCGAAGATTTCTTTCAAAAAGAGTTTCATTGTTTTCTGGTGTCGGCACTGGAGTAACAACTGGTGTCACGGGTGGTGAAACTATAGCCCCACCTCCACCGCCAGAAGACGGTGGTGTGACTGTACCACCAGAACCTCCACCACCACCTGAAACAGGAATTGTGTTTACTGGCAATTCTGAATCGTCTGTAGTTGTACTACAACCTGGATCATTCATATCAACATATCCATCACTGTCATTATCAACTCCATCAGAACATTGATATGTCACAGGTGGTGTAATTTCTGTTGCAAATGTTCCCATAGGTGCACTTGGCACGAGTATTGGACTTGCTTCAGGTGATACAAAAATCACATCAAGATGTACGTTGCCTGTTGTTGAAGAAATGGCAATAGTATTTTCTTGATTGAGATTAAATGTATATGATGTCGGTATTTTGTACCATTTCCACACATCTTCATTATCAATACGATACGATTCAAGAACTTCATTGTTCACTTTAAATCCTATTTGTCCTACACCTCTCGCACGAAGCCATACATGACCTGATTGTTGAATATTTTCACGTGGAATAAATTTATATTGCAATGCATTTGATGAAGGCAACACGTAAGAAGTAAAGTTCGTATAGTCTCCAGGGAGTGTTCCGAGTGGTACTTCTGTTTTGATTGTTGTAGTATCTGGTGCATCAAACAATTCACCTTCAAATGAGAAGTTACGAGACCACCAATCAGGGTGTGTTACTTCATGCCATCCATCGAGTTGATAAAACACTGGTGGATTTTGTGTTTTATCGTACACATACATACTTCCCTGTCTTCTAATTTTGAATTTCAATAGCTCACTTGGAACAGTTGATGTCACCGGTGCAGTCGCACCACCAAGTGTAATAATCGCATTTGTTTCAAATGGTGCATTTCCAATTTTATTCGAGTATGGTTGTACTGTACCTGCGAGAAGAAAAATATTTTTTGTTTTATGTTTTCTTGCTACAACAACACGGTTATGCAACCCTGCATAAAATGCATACCTATCATATGTTTGAACTGATGTTGGTTTTCCAAAATCACCAACCATCAAATTACTATTTCTAAACAAATCTTCAATGCGACTTGTAATTGCTTGTGCGTATGCAGGCATTGCCATTTGATATGCATACCCTTTTGGATCTGATGGGTATTCAATTCTTTCCTGTTTCAAACTACCATCTGTATTATATGTTGGACCACAAAGATAACACGGGTTGTCATTGAAATATCCTGTATAGAAGAATTCAGCACCTTGCCCCACAAGAATCTTGAGGAGTCCAAGCCATTGCCCTGGTCTGATATTTCTTTCTTCATTACCACTCCATCCAGGAGAAATAAACGGTGAGAAAAACTGATCTCCATTTTTAATCTCAGTATGGCGCGCCATTGAGAACCAGTACAATCCGTGCCATGCACCATTTGCCCAATACCAATTATTTGGTGTTCGTGGGTAAAAATCTCCGGTTGAATAATATTGATTGTTCAACTTAGAATTTAATTTCCTAATTTCAGTATATTTTTTTCTAAAACTACCCACACCATCAGTCCCATCAACACCATCAATTCCATATTCAGTATAATACGGAGTACCCATACCTTGGATAGAAAGAAGTATGTCTTTATACCCTTCATTAACAATTTTCATGATACTTTGTGCTGAGTATGTTGCCCAATCAACGCCATTTGCCGTTTTTTCAGCAAGCGCAGTCGTATCTGCAGCAAGTCCTGGAGATGATACTCCACCTATGATAGTATTATACAAAGGATAATCTTCAGCACTTTCTTGAATCCAACTAATTTTTTGAGGACGAGTAAGTCGGGAAATAAAATCTTGAAGTACTGGAGTTTTTTTGACAATAGCATCGTATGTTACTGGATACCTGCCAGTTGTCACAATTTCGGCACTTGGATCAAGAACACGTCCTATTCTTGAATTCACTTTTGTTACACCATCTTCTTGGTACACAAGGGCATTTTTTTCATTAATAAATTTCCCATCACTATTTTGTAAATATGAACTATCTGGCAAAAAAGGAAGTGTTATTGTTCCTTCAGTAAAACGTCTAAACGTACCTCTGAAAAGCACTATTCCTGTAGGAATATCAGGATTAGCATTTGCCAAAGCCACTGTTGGATAAGCTCGAGGATTACAACATATCATAAGCATGATCGGGTAATTCCAATTTTTAGATAATTCAGTTTCATTAGCAGTAATACTTTCTGACAATGCTGTTCCGCGACTATTCACACGAAACAACCCTCCTGCATAAAGTGGATCAGCCCAATTAAAATTACGATGCAATGTGTGATCACTTTTATATCGAGGAAGTGGATATGTTGTGAGTTGCTGTATAAATGTTTTATCACCAGCAATAGAAGCCGGAACTACCGCGCCATGAGCAACACTTCCCAGTGCGTGTCCTTTATGAAAATCTTTTATATCAAATGAACCAGTATAACTTGTACCCTGTATTAATGTCGATGTAGAGATTGATGTTGTTGTACTGTAATGATTTCCGCTCAATACATCTGTATGTAATTGCTCTATCATAGTAGTAGGGAGTGGTTCTTCATAAAAAGCGATCTCATCCATAGAGCCTTGAATTGCTGAAACCACTGCACTATAATAAAAACCTCCATTATACAGAGAGTAATCTATTTTATCCCCAACAACAGTTGATGTTTTTGAAAAACCAACAGGCAATTCACCGTCTATCCAAATTTCTTTTCTTCCTGTTTGTGCATCATGAACAAACACAAAATGATGCCAATTACCATCCATATAATAATCATATGAGAGCTTATCCTTTCCATCTAGTTTGACACGTAAATCATCTGTCTTTTTAGTACCATCAGCAGCGATTGTATATGTCAAAAACCTGATATCTGGGGCACTGCTTCCGTCTATAAAAAAACCAGCTCGTGTACCAAGTCCATCATAAAACCACTTAGCACTACTTGGAACAGCTTTTTTATCAACACCATATTCATATTTAAACAACAAAGAAACTGTTGTTCCTTTTGTGTTCACATTAGAAGGAGGTACAATTGAATTTGTTTGGAGACTTCTGTTTAGTTCAGCGATAGCAGCTCCTGGGGCACGAACATCTGCGTAATAACTTCCAACCAATCCATTTGTACGATTAGGATTAATCACAGGTGGTAATTTAAATCTTGGATCTGGTCTATCTGCATCCCATGTCACATACACGAATGGCACAAATGGTCCACTTGAGACCTGAGCTTTACCGAGATTAAACGGTAATTTTGATAACACTGACGTGTATCGAGAAAGCACGAAGAAACCACCAACAAGAACACCAAGCACAAGAATAATCCCTCCTGTTTTTTTCATAATATTAGTATACCATTTTCAGAAAAAAAGTATCCAGAAACTATAGTATTCTTTTACGAATCACTTCAAAGCAAACAATTGCCGCACTGACAGATACATTGAGCGATTCGACTTGCGTATTCATAGGAATAGAAAGCGTGCCGTCACATGTTTCTGAAACAAGTCTCCCCAACCCTTGTCCTTCACTACCAAGTACGATTGCCGTCGGAGTGTCAAACGCTTCATCATAAATAGTTCGTTCTGCATTCATTGCCAAGCCATAAATCCAAAACTTATGATCTTTGAGTTTCTGCATAGTCGTCACAATATTTGCAACTTGCACAATAGGTACGAGCGGTACCGTGCCGGCACTTGTTTTGTAGACAGCACCAGACAGTGGCGCTTGATTATGTTTTGTGACAACAATACCAGCAACACCACTTGCGGCTGCAGTACGAATAATCGCTCCAAAATTATGCACATCTTGAATTTCATCAAGAATAAGTACGAGTGGATTCTTACTGAGATCAAGGGATGACATCCATGTATCAAATGGTGTGTACTGTTCGCCAGTCAACTGAGCCACTACACCTTGATGATTCTCTCCTTCAGAATACGTATCGAGAGTATGCTCAGGAACTGATTTGATTTGAATCGTGTGTTTTTTTGCAAGTGATTCAATATCAGCAAGAACAAGCCCTTCACGAATGTAGAGTATTTTTATCTGCTCTGGATACCGTGTAAGTATTTCAACAAGTGGCTTACGTCCAAATATATAGATAGTATTATTCATACAGCAATCATACTGATAAACGAACAATTAGGCAAGAAAAAACACTGAAAATATTTCCAGTGTTTTTAAATACATTTCACTAATTCGGACAAAATGTCTGAATAGGATTCTTTTTTTTAGAAACTACAACAGCAATGAGTACAAGGCTTTTTTCCTTAGATGACAGAGGTCCTTTTTCTAGTAATTCTGAAACCAGATTGGCATGTTCTGCTTCTGATATTTTTTTCTTTTTTAACATCAAAGAAAGATCTTCTAATAACCACTGATCATCATCGTACTCGTCCATACTTTCACTGCCATTTGCAAAAACAACATGGCAAGTTGTTTTATCTTCTGAAAAAGCCAAATGGGCTTTTCCTGTATTTTTTGTATTATTCATATAAAAAGATTTTTGATTCTGATTATATTATATAACATGTATAACTATTTTGTCAATATTTTCACAATGATGTAGCCGTATCTGCCAAATAAGAAAAAACCCTTTATTTCAAATTCAAACAACCTTACATATGTGTGCAAAAATCATAAAACCCTGGATAGCAACCGGAGTTTTATATATCGCATATTAATTGACTTTCTTATAAATACATAGTATATTTCTGTCAGAAAAATATACACTATTTTGAAAACTAAAGAAATTCAATCACTGACAAAAGAGGATTTTATATTCCTCGAAAAATCCTTATTAGAAATTGGTTTTGTTGAAATCACTAAAACTGATTCGAAAAAGACATTTAATCGACTTGGCCTTTCTCCTCCTCGTCCAATTACAGGAAAAGAAGCGAGTTACATGTACACAAACAATAACTATACCGTAAAAATACACACGACCTTCTTGAAGAAAGAAGGAAAATGGCGAGATACGAGTACAGATATTGGATGGTGTTTAATTGCTGAGAAAGATGTTAGAAAATATTTTTCTCGACCATTTCAAAGAAAAAAAGGGTTCGTTCTAAAATTACTTCGGTATGCATGGATCACAAAATGGAAAGTAGACAACAGACATCTTTGTCCGTCTTGCAATCGGTATATGGACATCAAACGTAAACAAGCAACGAGACAATACTTTTGGTGTTGTACAAACAAAGCAAAACACACACAACCTGTTTTTTTATCCTGGGATCACAATTTGCCTCCAAAAGCAAAACAGTTTGTTACCAAGAGAAGAAAAAATACACTCAAGTATAACAAGAACAACGAATTACTCGGCAAAAATCCAACACCAGCTCCTGTGATTAGAAAAAAATGGAATATGCGCAATCCAGAAAATCAGGAATGATTAAAATTATGCCATGCAACACAGATATATAGTAATGTATCTGTGTTTTTTTATTCCCCAAAGTAAAAGACTTCGTTTCATCAACGAAGTCTTTAAAGGTGGACTTGGGAGTTTTTTTCTGGAGTAGATTTGCTGTAGAGCTTGAATATTTGGTTCACGTTATGAAGGAATATCAGACTGATTTAGATAAGTAATTTTGACTTCTTTGAAGAATGGATTTTTACATAACAAAACAGTTGTTGTTGAAATAAATTGATTTCGAATATCAAACACGGATAGAGTTCTAAATTCTAATAAAAATATCCTCGAGTTTCCAAGAGGATATGATCTTTCAAGAATAACGTGGTCTCGATAACACATTCGGAGCATGTGCACCTGTATACACATTAGTGTCACTTTCAGAATTTTTCGCAAACAATTCTAATGTCCAAACAGGATACCCATTCCCAACATTTACACTTCCCATAATTCTGAAACCAGTCCATTTAATACCTTTTTCTTGTTTCAGAATATCAGACAGAAAAGCAAAAATTTGTTCTTCTTTTGCCTCATTAACCCATTCTTCAAAACAAACTTCGCTTTTGCTTGTATGTTCCAAAAAACAACGTTTAGTATGGTCATAATCCCACGTAAAACAACGGTCATGATCTGCTTGTACATGTGTATCCATTTTTGAAAAAGAATCTGGGAAATTAAATTGACGTAAAAGCATACAAGATGCTTTACCAAATGATCCAAGTTGTCCTGATCTATAAGGTTCAGCAGGATAAACACGATAAGTCATTTTATCTGTTTTCATTTTTTGGTATTTATTTGTGAGTAATTATCTAGTTTTAATATACTAGATAATCTGTGTTGTGTCAACAGTGCTCTGCCTGTGGGAGGATGTTTGGATGGAAATTTTAGACAAACAAAAAAGACCGTTTCTAAGAAACGGTCTTTTACTCATCTGGTAAGCGTATTCAATTAAAGCTTGTAATATCCTACTGGTTTTGAATTATCATCTGGCCAATTGACTCCATAGCCACGCTCTTTCCACCACTCTTCTGCAATGGGTGTTATATATCTATCCCAAAGGTTGATATGATTTTCTATCTGCTTTTTCTGATCTGGATGTAACACTTCATAAACATCTTTAAACTCAGGTGGTCTATTATTTCTCCACCATTCTGTTTTTAATTCACCGATGTATATTTGGAATTTTTCACACAATGATTTAAAAGTTTCTAAATCAGGTTGCTCATTTTCAATACTATTTGTTTGCATTTTACGTATTTATTTGTGAGTGAATATCTACGTTCAAGATACTAGAGAATGTGTGTTGTGTCAATGCTACTCTACCTATGTGGGACGATGTTCGAAAAGCAATAGTAAAAGACCAACACTAGGTTGGTCTTCAAAATTGTTTTCTAAGGATTTTCCTAAAGAATTTTAACTAAATTTTTTTCAACAAAATAATCCAATTCTTCTTTTGTGATGGTAAATTTTTCCTCCATTGTGCTAATTATTCCACGCGGATGAAAACAAAAGCTGTTTTCAGTCCTTTGGGTATAACTTTCAGCGAATTGGGCACCACGACTAATAAGAACGGGAATGTTTTCAATTTTAATTGAACTGCCGTTAGCCAAGGGTACATTGATAGATTTTTTGAGAATAAAATTCCCAGTTGCTTCAAATCCTTCGAGTTTGCTATAGTTGCTCATTTGTTAATTGTTTGGTGTCCAGAAAAACCTAAAAGTCTCTCTGGACACCAAACAACCATGTCAAAAAACTACTATATAAATAGTATCATAAATATAATATTTAGTCAATTTTTGCTCTGTCTGTGGGATGATGTTCGGAAGAGTGTTGGAACAAAATAAAAAACCACACGATAACCTGTATGGTCTTTCGTGTGGCTGATTTAATACTATTTAACGGTAATAGTTCCCTTGCGAGTTTTAGTGGAGTAATAAACTTTCACTCTTACTAAATTTTTGCGTAATTCAGGTATTGAATATCCCTCTTCAATAAGTTGCTTAAAATAATTAAAATCAACTTTTTTTGCAATAACATGTTGGTCTTTTTTTACTTTTTCAACAAAAAAATCATTAGAAAGGTAATGGCTGTTTACTGAGATAGTAATATTCCATGATTGACCGCTTCCATCTTCAGCTTCAATTGAATGAATAATTACAGCAAAGTACTTTTCATTTTCATTTTTGGTAATCTGAAAAGGAACTAGTCTTTTTTCGAAAAAAAGACGTAAACCATCAAACAATTCCTCTCTAGAGGGGCCGTTTGTAATCTGAATTGTTGTTTTCATCGTACGATGTTTTTAATTTAAAGAACTTCTAACTTTACGTTGTGTCAGGTGTTAGATATAGCCCTGGAGCCAAGTGGCAATCTTTCTGTACAGAAAGAACTATACACATAATAGCATATTTATATATAAAAGTCAATAGATAGTTCCCTTTTGGAATAATAGCTTTTTACTATTCCGTCTGCGGGAAGAGTTTTTGGGAGGAAAAATAAAAAGCAGAATTAGTTCTGCTTTTTTATAATCCTTTTTGCACTTCAAAATTCTCGTCCAGTGAGTTAATTACATTACCATCACAAAAGAAATATTTTTTACTAATAGCTAAGTCAGCACCAATTTCTAATCCTTCTTTTCTCATTTTTTCGTCAGTCGAAATCATTATGATTTTTGCTTTACAAGAAAGAGAGTTACGGATAGGCTCAATAAGATAACACCCGAAAGCGTGTTGCCATGGATCGGTACGATGTTCAGATAGCATGCCATCCAAAAGAATAATATCGTACACGGTATCTTTTAGTAATTCTTCAGCTTTAGTAAAACACCACGCAGTGTCTACTATTGCTTCTGGAAAAAATTTACTAAAAGCTAATGGTAATTTTTTTAGTACATTGGATTCATCATCAACAATTAGTATTTTCATTTTTTATATGTTTTATCTACGTTCAAGATACTAGAGAATGTACGTTGTGTCAATGGTGATCTGCGTGTGGGGTGATGTTTGGAGGGAAATAAAAAAGACTGAACACTTACGTGAACAGTCTCTAAAATTTTAATTCAAACTATCTTCAAACTTTTTATTAAATTCTGAAGAAACTTTCAAAAAATCACCCATGGAGGTTATTTCATTAAAATTAAAAAAATGAAGGGCTGAATTGAAAGCAATTTCTCCTTGGTTCCTTGGCCTATCATAAAGCCCGTCAAACTCATCTCTTATTTCGTCTTCTATTTCCATTTCGATAAATTCTTCAAGATGTTTTTTAACAGAGCGAAAAGCCTTTGTGAATACACCTTGCTCTTCTTTTGAAAGTGCTTCAAAAGAACCACTTTCAAACAAACTTTCAATAGTTGCTTCATATTGAAAATCAACTTTTTGTTTCATCATTTCAAAAAAAACTTTTTGTATAACAAAACTACCTCTTGAAACAGCGTAGCTCATTATTAAGAAATAAATGAAATTTTCTCGAGTTACAATATCACCGAAATTGTAAGGGATTATTTGAGTAGGCTTTACACCAAAATCTATACTTTTCATGTATTTAAATTTAATTGTTTAGAACACTTTTTAGCTGAATTTATAATACTATATATTTATATATAAGTCAATAATGCGTAATACTGACTTCCCTTCTATTTTTACAATAAAAAAAATACCGATATTCGGTAATTTTTAAAAGCTTTATTATGACTCACGGTGTTTGTGGACCCTACAGGAACTCTCGCCTTACAGGCGCAGTACCCCCATTGGATTTTTTGTTTTCTTATCAGTCACAAAAAATCTCAATCGGGCTTCGAGTCCTGACGTACGTGAAGTGATTCACGTACTTAGTGTCCACGCAAAAACCGCCATACAGGCGGTTTTCTAGAGTGGACCCTACAGGACTCGAACCTGCCACCCCATCA
>CAZJJM010000009.1:0-16026 GCA_964546355.1 uncultured Candidatus Saccharibacteria bacterium
CGTACCTCAATTTCAATCTCCTGAAGAAGAATTACAATTTCTTCGTAGTACTGTACAACAACAAGAAACGCTTTTGAAAGAGCGTGGTGTTGCAATGCCTCGTGAAGAAATTGCAAATACTGTTGTTCGTGAATACCGTACACTTGAAGCCTCTCGTGTGATTCCTTCGACCGATCGAATGGATCAAGCAGAGTCAGAAAAATTCGTATTACGACTTCGTCCTGAGTCACACGATACAGTGATGGAAGAGGTTCTTACTATTTTATTGTCAAAAGGTATCAAACAAGCAATGGAGCTTGTTGCTCAGTTTAATAGTCCGCACCTAGACGATGATTTTCATCGTTTCCTTGTACAATATCTCAAAGGTGCACATGAGGTTGTGGGACTTGCTCCAAAAAGTACACTCGCAAAAGCATTAAACATGACATTGTTTGAAGTAGCACTTCCTGAGAAAGAAAAATCTGATACTCGTGGATTCAAAGAACTCCTCGCTTCTATGGAGCAATTTTTTTCTGGTATGCAGGCAGTAGGTGATGGTCGTGATAATTATGGTAAAAATTATTTTACACTAGAAATTGCGCAATCAAATGATAGTCCTCAGGTTGTTTTTTATGCGTCTATTCCGCAAGACAAGGCAGAGCTTTTTGAAAAACAATTACTCTCTATTCACCCACAAGCAAAAATTACAGAAATTACGGATGATTATAATGTCTTTACTGAAAATGGTGCCGTGGCTGGTAGTGTTGCTAAGTTTGTTACCCATGAAGTTTTTCCTCTTCGAACATATGAGCAATTTGAGTATGATTCAATGAATATTTTTCTTAATACATTTTCTAAACTCGCAGAACGTGGTGAGGGAGTTGCAATTCAATTTTTGATTCGACCAGAAGGAGAAGAGACAATGAAGCGTTTTATGAAAGTGCTTGAAAAGGTAAAGAAAGGAGAATCAATTAAAGAGGCAAGTAAAATGTTTAGTGAATTTGATCGAGAATTCGGTACTGCGATTAAAGGCCTCATTTTTGGTATCAATGAGAAAAAAGAAGATGAGAAAGAAAAAACAATTGATGACTTTGCCATTACTAATATTACAGAAAAAATAAAAAGTACTATTCAGGGAGTTTCTATTAGAATTATTACATCTGCAGCTACTGAGGAACGAGCAAAACAAATTCTTCATGATGTTGAATCTGCGTTTAGGCAATTTGATAATCCTCATGGTAACAGTCTTGAGTTTGTGTCACAAAAAGGAAAAGAGTTATCAGGATTATTACATAATTTTTCATACAGATTATTTGATGATGCACATTCTATCCCGTGTAATTTGAAAGAGTTGGTGACTTTGATGCACTTCCCATCAGGTATTTCTACTTCTCCTCAATTGAAAGAAGCAAAAGCTGGTGCTGCTGCTGCGCCGATTGATATGAAGCAAGAGGGTATTTTACTTGGATATAATGACTATCGTGGTAATCATACACCTGTACACATGGCACGAGAAGATCGTATGCGTCACTTCTATGTTATCGGACAGACCGGTACTGGTAAGACCGGTATTTTGAAAAGCATGATTGCGCAAGATATCGCCAATGGCGACGGATGTTGTTTCATTGATCCGCACGGTACAGACATCCAAGATATTCTCAGTTATATTCCACCAGAACGTATGGATGATGTGATCTACTTTGATCCATCACATATTGCACGTCCAATGGGACTCAATATGATGGAATTTGATCCTCGGTATCCAGAACAGAAATCTATCGTGATCGATACGCTCATGGGTATCTTCAATCAGCTCTTTGATATGAAAGTTGGTGGTGGGGCGATGTTCGAACAATACTTCAAAAACAGTGCACTTCTGGTGATGGAACATCCAGAATCAGGTAATACATTACTTGAGATCGGTCGCGTCCTTTCTGACAAAGCATATCGCGATATGAAATTGTCTCATTGTCAGAATCCAATCATCAAGCAATTCTGGATATCAGCAGAACAAACGACAGGGGATCAAGGTCTTGCAAACTTCGTGCCATATATTACTTCCAAGTTTGATGGATTTATTTCCAATGAATTCATGCGACCTGTTGTCCTTCAGGAAAAGTCAGTATTCAATTTCCGCGAGATCATGGATAATAAAAAAATCCTTCTGGTGAATCTCTCAAAGGGTCGTCTCGGAGAACTGAACGCAAACCTGATCGGTATGATCATTGTCGGCAAGATCCAAATGGCAGCATTGTCACGTGTAGATATGTACGGTAAGAAAATGAATGATTTCTATCTCTATATCGATGAATTCCAAAACGTGACCACTCCCGCAATTGCCTCTATTCTCTCTGAAGCTCGTAAGTACCGTCTCTCACTCAATATGGCGCACCAGTATATCTCACAGCTCCCAGAAGACATCAAGGGGGCAGTATTTGGCAACGTTGGATCAATGGCAGTATTCCGTATTTCTCCTGATGACGCCGGATATCTCGAATCCAAATTCGCACCGACCTTTACCGCAAGTGATATCACTAAACTCGACAATCGTAATGCGTATATGAGTATGATTATCAACGGTGCGCCATCATTGCGACCGTTTAATATTCGAACCGCTGATTTGCCGAAAGGGAATATGCAAGCGGTTGAGAAACTCAAAGAACTTTCATATCTCACCTATGGTCGTGATCGTGCAGAAGTCGAAGCAGAAATATTTGCGAAGTTTACTAAATCGTAAGTCTAAAAATCCCTTATTTAGTAAGGGGTTTTTATTTCCAAATTTGAAAAAGAATCAAATTATGTTAGTATTGCACATATGACATACGAAAAATCATTAATTATTATCAAACCAGATGCAGTGCAACGTAATCTCGTAGGGGAGATTGTGTCTCGATTTGAAAGAAAAGGACTCAAGATTATTGGACTCAAGATGATCAGTGTTGAAGATGCTGTGCTTGAAGAACATTATGCACATATCAAGGACAAGCCGTTTTTCCCTGGTATTCGTGATTTTATGAAATCTTCACCTGTTATTGTTATGGCGCTTGAAGGAATCAATGCCGTGTCTGCTATCCGTCTTCTTGTTGGTCCAACAAAGGCATGGGAGGCAAACGCTGGAACAATCCGTGGCGATTTCTCACTTTCAACACAATCAAACATTGTTCATGCTTCAGATTCTGTGGAAGCAGGAGTTCTTGAAATCAGTAGATTTTTTGCAGAAGATGAAATTTTCTCTTATACAAAGATCGATACAGATTTTGTCTACTCAGAACATAAATAATAATTTTAAAAAAATCCACACATCCTGTGGATTTTTTATTACCTTATCGTATCACTATTTTTTGACGCAAAATAAAATAAAAACATCGTTCGTCTAGATTGTTTTTTCCTACACGAAGCATATACTGAGAGTACGGTTATGTGGTTCTATTATCTAGAACAATATATTTTTGGGGAGCAGGTATCATACATCACTTTGGTTTTGTATGTGCGGCGCCCACTTAGCTTCTGCTAAGGTAATATCACCAGATAGCCGTAAATAAATCTCCACCCTCGGGTGGATTTTTATTTTGTGATAATATACATATATGTTAAAAAAGCTCGGTAAAGAAGTGTTGATTGGAATCGTCCTTATTTTTTTAGTAAATATACTTGCAATGCATTTCCATTGGTATGGGACAGTGTGGTGGTTTGATATGCCGATGCACTTTGCGGGTGGAGCATGGATTGCTTTTGTATATTATTCAGTATATATAAACCTTCGTGCATCTGGTCGTATTCAGAAAATACATTTATCTCGATTAGTTTTTGGAATGATTGCAACTACAGTTCTCGTAGGTGGTATTTGGGAATTATTTGAATTTAGTGTTGATGCGATTACACTTGCAGATCTTGCGAACCCGATTGATTCTATTAGTGATATGTTTTTTGATACAGCAGGGGCGGTTTTTGTAGCACTGTGCGGTGTGTATCGACTGAAGAATGTGATAGAATAAAAGCATATGGAACAAGATACACTCAAGGTCTCATTTTATGGTGGAACAGGATCTGTCACAGGTGCGAATTTTTTACTTGAATTGCCGAAAACTGATACTGATCCAGGGAAAAAGTTTTTGATTGATTGTGGTCTAACTCAAGGAACGAAGGTTGCTGATGATTTGAACTGGAATCCATTCGAATATGATCCAAAAGAAATTGATATTCTTTTTGTTACGCACTCACACATCGATCACGTTGGACGTATTCCAAAATTACTCCACGATGGATTTACGGGAAGAATTATTTCAACTATTGCCACAAAAGATCTTGCAGCAGTAATGCTTGCTGACACGGTAGGAATTTTATCCAAAGATATAGAAAACGGACTTGATCAGATATACACACAAGATGCAGTCAAAAAGGCAATGTCTCTTTGGGAGGGGATTGAGTATCATCAGGTGTTGAATATTGATCATGGATTTCAATTTAGTTTCTATGATGCGGGTCATATTCTTGGGTCAGGAATGTTAAAAGTGTCATACAAAGACAAACATATTTTATTTACGGGAGATCTTGGTAATTCACCATCTCCACTTTTGAAAGACACTGAAATTGTAGAGGGTATTGATTATTTAATCATGGAATCAGTGTATGGTGACCGTAATCATGAAAACCGTGATATGCGTCGTAAGCTTCTCGAATCTGTTATAGAAGATAATTACAAAACAAAAGGAACGCTCATCATCCCAACATTTTCACTTGAGCGTTCACAAGAATTACTCTTTGAGATTGATATGCTTGTTGAGCATGATCGTGTTCCGAAAATGCCAGTATTCTTTGATTCACCACTTGCCATTCATTTGACCAAAATATTCAAACAACATCAAGAATGTTTTAACGAAACTGCTCGGCAATTTATTTCAGAAGGGGATGATATTTTTAGTTTTCCTGGTTTAAAAGTTACGTTACTTGCCGAGGAGTCAAAAGCTATTCTTGCTGCACCAGATCCAAAGATTATTATTGCTGGTTCCGGTATGTCTAACGGTGGACGGATAATTCACCATGAGAAGAATTATCTTGCGAATCCAAATAATACACTTCTCCTCACAGGGTATCAGTCTATCGGTACTATGGGGCGATTGATAGAACAAGGAGCAAAGACCGTGACGATCTACGGCGAAGCAGTTCCTGTGCATGCGCGCATTGTGAAGATTAGTGGATACTCTGGTCACAAAGATTCAGATAATCTTCTTGAATTTGTGGAGAAGATGAGTCCAACTCTTGAGAAGGTGTTTGTTGTTATGGGAGAACCAAAATCAGCAATGTTCCTTGTTCAAAAATTACGAGACTTGCTTGGAGTAAATGCGATCGCGCCTGATAGAAATCTCTCTGTAGTATTACCAATGAAAAAATAATAGTGTATATGGAAAACAATACAGAAAAACACGGGCACACAAAAGTAAAAATAGGTGTTTCTGGAGCAGCAGAAACAGGACATTGTGGAATACATGCGCTTGATCAGGCAAAGGAGCTTGGTGTAGCAATTGCAAACCAAGGTGCTGTTTTGGTAACAGGTGCAAAATCAGGCTTTCCGTTTTGGGCAGCAATGGGTGCAAAAGGATCAGGGGGTATTTCAATCGGCATGTCTCCTGCTGCAAATGAAAAGGAGCACGTAAATGTGTACAAACTCCCACTTGATTACATGGATCTTATTATCTACACAGGTTTCGGTTATCCTGGCAGAGATCTGTTGTTTACTCGTTCGTGTGACGCGATCGTTGTGGGATGTGGACGTATTGGTACAATACATGAATTCCTCGTTGCGTTTGAAGATGGTAAACCAATCGGTGTACTTGAAGGGGATTGGGATACTGATGACACAGTGAAAGAAATTATTGACCGAGGTAATCGTACGAGTGAGCATGTAATATATGATACTGATGCGGCTCGTTTGATTACGCGATTGATTGAAATGGTCAAAAAACAAAAAGTCGCAGAATTTAAAATACACGATAAAGCATAATAAAAACCGCACATATTGTGCGGTTTTTATTATGCTGTTACTTGCTTCATGAATCGTGCGAATGTTTCAGGATTGTTTCCAGCAACATCTGCGAGAATTTTACGATCGATGATAATGTTCTTTTTCTTAAGTGCATCGATAAATTTACTGTATGAAAGTCCAAATGGTCTTACTGCTGCATTGATTTGAACTTGCCACAAGCGACGCTTGTCAGCTTTCTTATCCTTGCGGTGTGCAAATGCATGAGCACCTGCTTTGATCAAAGCAATTTTTGCTTCGATTTCTTTAGTACTTCGTCCAAAGCGGAAGCCCTTTGCGAGCTTGAGCACTTTGCGACGACGTTTCATTGAAATTGTTCCTCGTTTTACGCGTGTCATAGTAGTAGTGAAAAATAATCAGTAATTATGCAAAAGGCATCATTTTACTCTTGTTTTTTGCGATAAGAGTAAAAGATCTTGGTTTTCGACCTGCAAGTTGTTTTGTGCGAGACTGTTTTGCATTAAAGTGGTTGAATCCAGGAGCTTTCGCAAGGATTTTACCTGTCTTTGTGAGTTTCAGTCGCTTTGAATAAGATTTGTTTGTTTTCATAATAATTATTTTTTTACGTCACGTTCAATCGTCACCATGATACCTTTCGGTCCTTTTTTATATGGTTCCGCAATACGGTACTCTTCAGTAATGAGGCGAAGAACTCGCTCGAGTCTTTCGTGAAGGAATTTCTCCTCCATGTACTTTGCACGCCCAGCAAGAAAGAGTTCTACTTTAATACGATGACCTTCTTTGAGCCATTCTGAAGCCTTTTTCGCCTTAAGAGCGAGATCATGATCACCTGTAGCAATTTTGATCTGAATAGCTTTTGTTTCAGTTTGCTTTGCACCTGCACGAACCTTCTTTTGCTTTTTATTTTGTTCGTATTGAAATTTACCATAATCCATGATTTTTGCAACCGGAGGTACTGCCTGAGGGGCGATTTCAATAAGATCAAGTCCAAGGGACTGGGCAAGAGCGAGTGCGTCTTTAGTGCTCATAACGCCGCGTTTTTCATCTAAATGATCAATAACACGAAGTTCTGTAGCTCGTATTTGGTTGTTTATTCTTTCTCTCAAGTGTTTTTGCCGTATTGTTATTTAGTAACGAATACCGAATCATTCTAACTCCTTTGCCTCCAAAAGTCAATGATTTATAAGGATGTTTATGTTGGGTATTTTCAAACCTTGTTTTATTGAAAAATAAGACATTTTAGGGTCAAATTGATATACTGACTGAAATGAAACATTCTGACAGTAATCATATTTTTACGGTATATAAACCGATCGGAAAAACTCCAAAGGATATGCTTGATTTCCTAAGGGAGGAAGAGGGTATTTCGGCTGATGCCCCCCTCACATACGCGGGGCGACTTGATCCTCTTGCGGAAGGGTTGCTGATTGTCCTTGCTGGTACTCGAGTACATGACAAAGATCAGTTTTCTCACCTTGATAAGACATATGAATTTTCATTACTTCTCGGTATCGGTACTGATACTCACGATCTTCTTGGTATGATTACCGAGCATGCTTCTTTGGATGATTTGAATAAAATTACTGAACCACGTATTCAAGAAATAGTGGAAACATTTTCTGGTACGTATGAACAATCATATCCTATGTATTCTTCAAAGACAGTTGACGGTGTGCCACTCTGGCAATATGCCCGAGAAGGAAAGATGCCATCACATATACCAACACATAGTGTGAATATCATATTTGCAAAAACCCCTCAGGTTCGTAGAATTACAAGTTCTGAAATATTGTCGCACTGCATTGATATCGTCAGAAAAGTCGAGGGAGATTTTCGACAAGAAGAAATTATACGAAAATGGCAGGAAATTCTAAATACCAACAATCAAACATACATACTAGTCGATTGTGTTGTTGATGTATCAAGTGGTACGTATATTCGGACACTGTGTGCAGATATTGGAAAAGCGCTTGGTGTACCAGCACTTGCGTATCATATTAAAAGAACGAGGGTGGGTGAGTATATAATATAAATAAAAAGCCATCCAAAAAGGATGGCATCTTTGTGTTATTTAGAGGGAAGAAATTTTGATAAAATTTCTTTCATAAACATATCCACAGTTTCATCGTTGTGTACAAGATAACTCGCAAAGATGGGTATACCAGCAAGAGTTTCAGTGTATTGATGTGTGTCTCCGATAGAAAAGGTTACTTGTTTATTTTTAACAAGAGTGTATGTTTTCTTGTTAAAATCAATTCTAATTTCTTCTGGATATTCTTTTTCTAAAAAAGAGAAAGATAAAACTTTTTTATCGAGCAGCAGAAAAGAATCCGGATGTTCTTTTAAATGAGCTCTTATCTCTCGATCAACTCCAGATAGTTTTTGAGTATACCCAGTCATACCAATAAGAGATGTGCAATTAATGAGTTGATCAAACAGATCTTCTATTTTTATTTTTTGTTTTGTTAACATTCTGTGTGTTTATTTTTTCTAATTCAGATTGTACTGATATTAGAGTCTTTGTCAAAAAAGCACCAGACGTTAGTCCGATGCTGGTAGTTTTTTCCATGTGTCATATTCATACCTATAACGAAGTGTTATTTCATCGAATGTAATAATTGCACGAATGGTCAGTAGTTCATTTTTGTATACACAAGATAGTATCTGTATGGTGCAAACAGTACATGTTTCGTACAAGGGGATTTCTTGCCAAACATTATGTTTGTTTAGAAAAAATATTTTATCCCGTGTGTCAATTTTTGAAACAGTATCTTGACGGATGTATATTTTATGGAGTTCGCAATCAGTAAATTCAATTTGGGGAATTGTATCTTGAGCATGAATAGATAAACCATGTAAAAGAAATATAATTCCAAGAACATATGCTTTCATGAGTACATGTTTTAATTCTATATATAGTATATCACTAAAATAAATACCGCTCATAAAAATAAGCGGTATAAAACCATTTCTTAATTTGTGGAACTGTGGGGATTCGAACCCCAGTGCAAAAAGGAAGACGTATGACGTTTACAATGCGTAGAATATTTCTGGTGTTTAAATAGTATGACTAGGAAATAGACAAAATATCATACTATCGAGTTTTGTATTATTTCAAATGTGCAGTAAAACACGCTTCACATTCTACATCCGAAAGTATTATGCCTCAGTCTTTTCCTCGGATACGAAAAGGTGAGACACCGCGAGCCGTAGCTTACGCGAAAGCAAATTCTGCCTTACTATTTGCATAGTAAGGAGATTTTACTGCAAATGCATTTTTTGCATTTATAGGTTTGTGGTGGATTAGCAAGGAAACCACACCTTGGCATGAATCATACGAAAACGACTTCTTGTCGATGCCTGGCAGTCCCATTATTTTCCTGTTTTCAATGTTCTTCGAATATCTCTATCAACTTCGCGCTTTTTGATCGACTCACGTTTATCGTGAGTCTTTTTTCCGCGTGCAATACCAAGACTGACTTTGATCTTCGAACCTTTATTATACATTGCGATTGGGACTATTGTCAAACCGTGTGTTTCAAGACGAGATTCAATATCTCGCATTTCTTTTTTTGAAAGGAGAAGATTGCGTGTCCGTTCTGGGTTGTACGATTCAGGTGTATTGCCTGCTTGATAAGGGGGGATATATGCATTGATCAGTGTTGCTTTACCATCTCGAATATGTGCATACGAAGCATCAAGGACACCGTGTTTTGTGCGAATAGATTTTACCTCAAAGCCCAAAAGCTCGATCCCTGCTTCGATGGTATCGAGTATTTCATAATTAAAATGAACTTTTTTATTGTCTATGAGGCTCATACGGATATCTTAACATAATTTAGCGGTTTTATCTTTTTATTGTATAATGCTCAAACATATATGAACAAAGAATATCAATCACAACCAAAAGATCAGAAAAAAACAGGAAAACCAAAATCATCACTTTCACGACATATTGTGATTACTGTTTTTATTTTCATGCTTCTTACTGCGGCGTATTCATGGATTTCTGAGGGTAAAAAAACTACTGAAGAAGTGGCAATTTCAGAAATTGCTCGTGCTGTGCAAGCAGGACTTGTAGAGCGTATTGATGTTAGTGGTCAGAAGCTCGTTGTGGGGTATACAGATAAGACAGAAAAAACTGCTAAAAAAGAACCAGAAACATCAATTTCTCAGATGCTTATTAATTATGGTGTCACACAAGAGTCACTTGCAAAAATAGTGATTACTATCAAGAATCAAAGCGGAGGATCGTTTTGGCTTATGACACTGCTTCCTATTTTCCTTCCGATTATTTTCATCCTCATCTTTTTCTGGTTTATTTCTCGTCAAGCAAAAGGCGCAGGTATGCAAGCATTTAGCTTTGGACAATCAAAAGCAAAAATTACCGACCCTGACGACAAAAACAATCGCGTAACGTTTAAAGATATTGCTGGTAACAAAGAAGCGAAAGAAGAGTTGAAAGAAATCGTAGACTTTTTGAAGAATCCAAAAAAGTTTCTTGATATTGGTGCTCGTATTCCAAAAGGGGTATTACTTACAGGTGCCCCAGGTACTGGTAAGACATTGCTCGCACGTGCGGTAGCAGGTGAGGCGGGTGTGCCGTTCTTCCATCTTTCAGGTTCAGAATTCGTCGAGATGTTTGTTGGTGTTGGCGCATCACGTGTCCGTGATCTTTTTGAAATGGCAAAAAAAATGTCTCCAGCGATTGTGTTTATTGATGAGATAGATGCTGTTGGTCGTGTGCGTGGTACTGGTGTCGGAGGAGGGAACGATGAGCGTGAACAAACATTGAACCAAATCCTTGTTGAAATGGATGGGTTCGAGCCAAATGAAAAAGTGATTGTAATGGCAGCAACAAATCGTTCTGATGTACTTGATCCAGCATTGCTTCGTCCTGGACGTTTTGATCGTCGTGTTATTCTCGATCTTCCTGATCGCGCAGACCGTGAAGCAATACTAACTATCCACGCGATTAAAAAACCACTCGCAGAAGATGTGCGTATTTCTGTTATTGCAGAACGAACATCAGGATTTTCTGGTGCAGATCTTTTCTCACTCATGAATGAAGCCGCAATTCTCGCTGCACGTGAAGATAGGAAACAAGTGACTCAACATGATCTCGTTCGATCTATTGAGAAGGTTATGATGGGACCAGAGCGTAAGAGTCATTTACTATCTAAGAAAGAAAAAGAAATCACTGCGTATCACGAAGCAGGTCATGCACTTATTGCTTCAGTACTTCCTGATGCAGATCCTGTGCATAAAGTATCTATTGTTGCTCGTGGTCGTGCTGGTGGATATACACTTAAACTACCACTTGAAGATCGTAAGCTTCAAACAAAAAAAGAATTTCTCGATGATATTGCAATGTCACTCGGAGGATACGTTGCTGAAGAAATGGTGTTTGGTGATATCACTACCGGACCGTCAAATGACCTCCAGGTATCAACAGCACTTGCTCGAGCTATGGTCACACGATGGGGGATGAATGATACAATTGGACCAATCGCTCTTGAATCTGATGGTGGAAAAACAATGTTTGGACGTGGTGTTGATGATAAGGATTATTCTGAAGCAATGTCTGCAAAGATCGACGATGAAGTTTCTCGTATCATGAATACAGGACTTGTGCGAGCGAGGGAAGTGCTATCTACACATCGTGTAATTCTCGATGATATTGCAAAAAGTTTATTAGAGGTTGATACTCTTGAACAAGCTGAATATGAAGCAATTATTCAAAAACATGGAATTGCACTAAAAAAGAAAGAAGATAAATAATATAAAAATCACTCATACTTATGAGTGATTTTTATATTGAAAACTTTTACGCCATTGCTTTATCTTGTCCGACTTGATCGAGTTCACTTGATATTGTATCGAGGAATTCATGATGGGTATTCATCGCCTCTTCTGCGAGACTGATCAACCCTTCATCATTTCTTCCTTCTCCGATCCCGCGAATGAGTGCCCAGTGTGCACTCGCTGCTCCGTGAAAGAAACTTGACCATTCGAGTATTTCTGTCGGGTTATGCCACTGATCTCCTATGTAGAGTTCTCGCATTGATTTCAATTTATCTGCAGTCTTGTCTGATTTTGTCACAAGGATATTCATATCTCCGTGTGCTTCTACCATCCCGTCAATCTGCTTTTGGTGCATCATGCAGACATCAATAAGAGATGCATATACTTCTGGATCAAGTACTGTTTGTAATGCTTCCTTTCCTGTTTCTAATGTATCTGCAGTCACGAGTGCAAATGCTCGAACTTCTCCTAATTTTTTGTTTGTGAATTCATTGTACATACTAGTAGTATAGCGTGTTTTAGATTATGTGAAAATTTGTCCGCCCTCATGGATTCGAACCATGGACCCCAGAGGTATAAGCTCTGTGCTCTAACCAACTGAGCTAAGGGCGGTTAGAAATATCTCGAGTGAGATATAGGCATTCTACTCTATTTGTCCACATCTTTCAAATAACGATGGAATGGTACAATGAGGACATATGGAATCTTACTCTCATGAAAAAGATGTATTTAAAACACCTCACATTGAGCATGTTCTAGATACAGAAAAAAGGGAGTTACCACGACCAGAGACTCAGAAGAAAAATTATGTTCCCGCAGAACATTTTGAAATCGAACCTGATTTTTTTGATGAACCACAAAAAGAAAAAATTCCCGAAGTTTTTTTGATGGATGAAAAAGCGCGTGCTCGATATATTGCAGACAAAGAATATTCATTGAATAAGATAAAGGATAAAATACGAGTTATCGCCGAACAAAGTGTTGCAAAAGAACGCACTCCAGATACCGAGAAGCTTTTTTTTCAAAAGAATCATCCAGAGATATTACGAATGGTTCGTGAATCAGATATTTTGGAAGGGCAGAAGAAATTTTACGAGAAGTTACTTCACAAGATCCATTCATGTGCGGCACTGTATACTACGCATACACTTGACCAGATTCATATATTTTCTCAAAACGGAAAAATTATGATCGAGGACGTTACCCTTGTAGAAAGAGAACAGAAAAAGCGTCTTGAACTTGATGTTATTCGCAAAGAGCAAGAGAAAAATAGAGAACTGATTTCTTTGAAACAAAAAGGATATTTCCAATCAGAAAATGCATACAAAAGGGAACTAGCTTCACTTGATGAGAAAAACAATGTTTTACAAGAACGCGAAATACATATAAAAGAATTAATACGAGGAGAAAATGGTATTTTGACAAAGCGCGTTGCGATTGAATCAATTATTGCAGAAGTGTTGCAACAACTCACTGCGCTTGGAGAACGGGTTCCAGAGCGATTTTCTCAAGAAACCATCCCTCTTGAGCAAATTTTGAAGCACACCGAACAATTACTCAAATTGTATATTGGACATACCAAGTTATCTCCCGAAGAAGAGGAGATGGTTGCTGAATACAAGAGAATGGAAAAACCAGAACGTGAGACAAAAGTATCAGGTGTGGTCGAACAAGATCAAATCGCAGCCTAGTGTTATTGGTGTATACTGTGGATATATGAACTCGGACAATACTCAAAAAATATTTGAAGATGTATACACTGCACATCGTGATGCGGTGTATCGTTTTGTGTTTTTTCGTGTAAGAGATATTGATGTAGTAGAAGATATTACTCAAACTGTTTTTATAAAAATGTATGAAAAAATACGTTCCGGCGATGTGCCACACAATCCTTCTTCGTATCTTTTTACTATCGCGAGAAATACTGTCATAGATTATTGGCGCAAGAAAAAATCACTGTCTCTTGAAGCATACCTTGAATATGCACCAGAACCAGAAGATACAGGTCCTACTCCTGAAGGGGTATCAATGTCTCGTGAGTCTCAAGAATTGGTAGAGAAACTCCTTGCGACACTCAGTCACGAACAGCGGGACATACTCGTCATGAAGTATGTAACCGATCTCTCTAATAAGGAAATTGCTGAAATTACCGGCAAAACCGAAGAATCGATTAGACAAATTCAATCACGAGCACTGCGAACATTACGTTCCCGTCTATCCACCCATGAATAACACACCACACACAACAGAAGATATGTTTGAAGAAATCATCAAACAAAAAGATGCGGGGGCGACTCGTGAGGTACTTGTCCTGCAGTATCCAGAAATGAAAGAAGATATTGCCTTTTTGTTTGATACTGAAAGTTCTTTGAAACAGGCTTTTCATGTACAAATACCGGACGGTATATCACAAACACTTGATACACAGTTCCTTGTCACACCTTCGAATGAAGTTCGTCATATATATACGGAAGGAGTTCGAACTGTTGTTCCTTCTCCGTACCAACATATTATTAATCGTATACAAAAAACGCTTGCTTTCGGTATTCCTGTGCTCGTGACTCTCGTTCTTGTTATACAAATTACACCTACTGTTGTTGTCTCACCGACACAACAAGAAGTGCTTGATGATGTATCACAAGTGTCACGTGCAAAAGATACTCCGATGAATCGTTCATCTTCCGAGAAGGAAATCGCTACCACTGCCATGATGTACAGTACTGAATCTGCAACTGACGCATCTCTTGTTGATTCAGTGATTGATTCTATATATCAAGACATGAATGACGAATACACCCTCTCTGAAGATGAGTCTCTAGATGCATCGCTTTTCAGTTCTGATACTGAAATGATTACAAGTTATAATACAAATTTCTATGACAACACGTTATAATAAAAAAATCGCTTCAATCGCACTTGGTCTTATGACATTTTCATTTGCTGTTCCTTTTTCAGTATTTGCAGAAGGGACAACAGTGAAAACAAATGAAAATAATTTTTGTACAAAACTTCCTCAAATCGCAACGAAACTTACATCAGGAATTACTGATCGAGATTCAAAGTTACAAGGAAAAAGAGTTCAACGTTCTACTCAGATTATCAACAAGCGTCATGGTATTGATGAAAAACGTTCATTAAATCGCGTTGACCGTGACGGAGATCGCGATACTCGATATACAGAATTAGAAGCTCGTGCAACAACTGATACACAAAAAGCAGCACTCGCAACATTCAAAGCAAGTATGAGTACTGCTGTAGCAAAGCGACGTAGTGCTGTAGATACTGCGGTAGCTACATTCCGGACTGGAGTAGATAGTATTATCGCAAATCGAAAAACACTTGTTGATGGATTTATTGCAACATTTACCACATCAGCAAATGCAGCGCTTGCACAAGCTCAAACTGATTGTGCAAATGGTGTCGCAGCAAAAACAGCTCGTGCAACATTTGAAGCAAGTATGAAGACAGCTCGTGAGAAACTTTCTACATCACGAAAAGCGCTTGATAAAAATACAACAGAAATACAAGCACTTGGTACAACTCGTAAAAATGCCGTCAATGCTGCAATTGCAACATTTAAGACGGAAGTTGAATCTGCTCGTACTGCCCTCAAAGCAGCATTCTAGGTTTGATATATAAAAACCATCAGCTTCGAGCTGATGGTTTTTATTATTCCATATGAGTGTGAATACGTTTTGTGTCGAGTATTTTTTTGAGTGATTGATGTGTGTGCAATAGGGGATCTTTGGTGATAATGGCGATTGCTTCTTGTCGAGCTGCTTCCACCATTTTGATATTTTTAATTGCTTCCATTCCAATATCAGACACACCCCATTGTTTATCCCCGCCGAGTTCTCCTGCGCCACGAATACCGAGATCAAGTTCAGCAAGCTCAAACCCATTTTTTGCTTTGACGATTGCTTGTAGTCTTTCGGTTGTCTTATCACTTTTTGCATCAGCAAAAAGATAACAATACGCTTGGTGATTACCGCGAATGACACGTCCTCGTAATTGGTGAAGTTGTGCAAGTCCGAATCGTTCTGCACCTTCAATGATAATGTTTGTTGCATTCGGTACACTCACACCAACTTCGATGACGGATGTTGAGACGAGGATATCAATCTCATGATTCGCAAATGCTTTCATGACCTCATCCTTTTTCTTCGGTGTCATTTTTGAATGCATTACATCTATCCGATATGTAGGGAAGACAATCTCTTTCAGTCTTTTTGCTTCTGCGA
>CAZJJM010000010.1:0-15996 GCA_964546355.1 uncultured Candidatus Saccharibacteria bacterium
TGTCAAAGTATCTGAAACTATCATTGACACAAAGAAATTTTTTAGAAGTAAAGATGGAGTTATTGTAGAGGTTGACGGAGAAATGAAAGGAAGAAAATTTGAATTATCGAGTTACCCACTTATTCCAATGACACTTCGATGTGATGATTCTACTTTTAATTCGATTGATATTAAGTTAGCACCCAATTGGCTCTACCCTGATATCCTAAAAGAATTTTCCTTAAAGTCATTTGAAAAAATGGATACTGTTACGGCAAAAGCAATTTCTCTTATCAAAGTACACGATTATTTTAAAGAAGGTCCGTTAGTATTAGATGGAAGTGATAATGTTTTTTGTGGTCTAATGAATGATACCATAACTTTTTTACACGTTTATTATATTGGTGATGAAAATGCATGGGGTTTATTCTGGAAAAAATTTGATGACTATTGTGAAGTAGAAAGTGTTCGACTTTTTTATTGATTAATTAAATAATTTAAGAATACTACAAAGTACCAGGATTTAAATCCTGGTACTTTTTTATTCCCTGACAAAACCTTATTTTTATGTTAAGATGAGTTATATTTATGAATCTGGCTCATATTAGAAACTTTAGTATTATTGCGCATATCGACCACGGGAAGTCCACATTGGCTGACCGTATGCTTGAGGTGACTAATACTATTGAGAAGCGCAAAATGCGTGATCAGGTGCTCGACAACATGGAACTCGAACGAGAGCGGGGAATTACGATCAAGATGCAGCCTGTACGCATGGAATACAAGCACGATGGGATTAATTACGAACTCAACCTGATCGATACCCCAGGACACATCGACTTCTCGTACGAAGTATCTCGTGCTCTTAAGGCTGTAGAAGGCTCTATATTACTCGTAGATTCTACTCAAGGAGTCCAAGCTCAAACACTCACTACACTCCAAATGGCACGCGATTCTGGGCTTGTTATCATTCCTGTACTTTCAAAGGTAGATTCTCCGCTTTCTCGAGTGGATGAAGTTCGCGAAGAGGTAGCAAAATTACTTGAATGTGATCCAAGTTCTATTCTTTGTGTTTCTGGTAAAACAGGTGAAGGTGTAGAAACATTGATCCAAGAAGTCATTCGTCGTATTCCAGCTCCAGTAACGACATACGTAGAGACGAAATCTGGTCGCGCACTTGTCTTTGATTTCAAATATTCTAACCACAAGGGTGTGATTGTCTTTGTGCGTATTCTCGATGGACAATTTAAAAAAGGTGATTACCTCATGTTCGGTGTCTCACAAGAAAAATTTATTTCACTTGAAAACGGTATTTTTGCCCCAGAAGAAACATCGAAGGATATTTTGACTGCAGGAGAGATCGGATATATTGTGACTGGTATCAAGCGACCAGGTATTGCATCAGTCGGAGATACGGTTACTTTCCAAAAAGATCCACTTCCGGTACTTCCTGGATATATGAATCCTCGTCCGGTAGTGTGGGCTTCTATTTTTCCTGAAAGTCAGGATGATTTCAATACACTCAAAGGAGCACTCGATAAGCTTCGTCTTTCTGATTCTTCATTTACACACGAAGAAGAATCTTCTGGTGCACTTGGTAGAGGATTTCGTTGCGGATTCCTCGGCATGCTTCACCTTGAGATCATTACCGAACGTCTTCGTCGTGAATTTGATCTTGAGCTCGTGGTAACTATGCCTTCTATTACGTACAGAGTGCTCTATAAGAACGGTAAAGAAGAAAATGTATACTCACCACATGTTTTCCCAGATGATGGTCTTGCAACGCAAATATGGGAACCGTGGGTTTCTGTGAAAATCATCACACCTATTGATTATCTTGGACCACTCATGACACTTTTGTATGAACATGAAGCAGAAATCGGAGACACGATCAATTTCGGTGACAATCGTTCACAAGTGACTGTGCTCATGCCACTTCGAGAACTCATGCGAAACTTTTTCGATGAATTAAAAAGTGTATCTTCTGGATATGCGTCTATTTCCTATGAGATTGGTGATCTTCGTGATGCAGATGTTGTCCGTTTGGATATTCTTGTAGCAGAAGAGGTCATGCCTGCATTCTCTCGTGTTATTTCTCGACGTCGAATTCAAGAAGAAGCAGAACAAGCTGTTGAGAAATTGTATGCATTGCTCCCTCGTCAACAAATCGCCGCAAAAATCCAAGCAAAAGCTTCTGGTAAGATTATTTCTTCTCGAACATTGTCAGGATTTAGAAAGGATGTCACACAACACATGTATGGTGGTGACATTACTCGTAAAATGAAACTTCGCGAAAAACAGAAAAAAGGTAAGAAGAAAATGCAGGCTCTTGGAAAGATCCATATTCCACAAGATGTGTTTTTGAAAATGATGAAAAACGGAGACGTTGAAAGTAGTCGATAATTATCGGCTAAGTGCAGGAAAATACAAGACAATCATACTAATGATGACGAGCACACAGAGTACCGCCCAGATTCGTTGAATGTTCTTTTTGTGTTTTTGATTGAATAACATAGTAGAAATACTGTATCATATATACATGGAAATGCAATCACGCAACATATCGTTCCGTTCAATAGCTCACTCTAAGGTAATGCTCGCAATTCTCTTTTTCTTTATGATTTTTTTTGCATACAACGTGATTGGCATTATTCGTAAAAGTAGTGAGGTACGGAAAGAACGTATTCGTGCAGAAGAGAACAAAATACAACTCGAGCAGCAAAAAATAGAACTAACCAACAAACTTAACGATATAGAAACAGATGCAGGTGCTGAGAGGGTGTTGCGAGAAAAATTCCGTATCGTCAAGCCAGAAGAAGGACTTGTAGTTATTGTAGATGAGTCACCAAAACAGATTGATACCGAAAAACCCTCTGGAAGTGCTCGAGTAAAAGCATTCTTTAAGAACCTCTTTCGGTAGGCTTGACCTCTGTGGTATACTAGAGGTATATAAAGATAATTTTATACATATCATGGATACAAAAAAAACAGTAGAGATCTATAGTACACCAACATGTCATTTTTGCCATTTAGCAAAAGACTTTTTTAGAGAAAATGGTGTTGCGTATACAGAATATAACGTTGCTACTGATCTCGAGAAACGTAAAGAAATGGTAGAGAAAAGCGGTCAAATGGGTGTACCAGTTATCGTCATCGGATCTGACACACTCGTTGGATTCAATGAACCTCTTATTGCTGATAAACTCGGTCTTTAATTCATCCCAGAAATAGTGTATTGTAAAAACACCACAGACAGTGGTGTTTTTCGCTCTTGTAGTTAAATGGATATAACAGTCCCGTCCTAAGGGATAGTTCCAGGTTCGATTCCTGGTGAGAGCACTAATAATGGCAAATTTAATATTTTACTCGTACTTCTTAAAAAATTTTGTTAATGAAATGATCTCAGTGTTCGATTCCTACTTTCGGAGCTTTGTAAAATACAAAATTAAATCTATAATATAGAGTATATGGACGATAAAGAAAAAAAACTTCTCGAGCAGACCTACGAACTTGCAAAAGAAAATAATGTAATACTGCAAAAAATACGCGGACATCAAAAAAGAGCAGTCATCTTTCGTGTTGCATATTGGTTGATTATAGTGTCTTTTGTATATGGAGCATACTTCTATATAGAGCCGTATGTACAAAAATTTGTGACCTTGTATAGCTCTAGTAATCAGTCATTGCAAAGATTTGTGTTTCCAGAAGTTGATCAAATTAATGCCATTTTCAACAATAGTGCAAAGAAGGTGAATGGAGGGAATTAAATACAAAAAAAAATACTGCACGAATGCAGTATTTTTTTTGTATGTGCCTAGACCCAGGGTCGAACTGGGGACCTATTCCTCTTCAGGGAAGCGCTCTACCAACTGAGCTATCTAGGCATTGCTTGTTTTAATCCCTCTTCAGGGAAGTTCCTTACAGGAACTGTACACCTTTCACTTTTTGAGTACAAAACGTTCAAGGTCTTGCGGTCGGGTGCCCAATCCCGACCTCACTCCACCAACATCGCTATTTAGGCAATAAACTAACACTCTCTATTGTACTTATTTTTAATAAAAATTCAACTATTTTGAAGTAATAAAAATCGCCCAACATATGGGCGATTTTTAGATAGATTTGACCTTAAGGTTAGTTTTCTTTTCTTTGTCGATTTTTGGGAGCTTGATGATAAGCATACCATGTTTTTCAATAGCCTCTGCTTCTTCCGGTTCTACTTCTTGTGGAAGTGAAATTGTTCGTGAGAATGATCCCCAGTAGAGTTCTTTGATATAGTAACTATCATCTTCGATAGATTTACTTGCTTCACGTTTACCTTTGATAATAACCGTATCACGAGTAATAGTAAGAGAAAGATCTTCTGGTTTTACTCCTGCGACAAGTGTTTGAACAATAATATCACTTGCGGTGTCATATAGATCAACAGTCAGTTGACCCTCCTCTTCTTCCTCTTCTGTTTCCCATGCAAGTGTTTTGGTAGATTTCAAATCAGCAAGGGGAGATTTTCGTTCCTCAGGTAGTTCTTCGTTGAGAAAATCATCATCCATTTTCATGCCTCCAGTGAGGCGTTCAAAAAACGATTTCTTTTTGGTTGCCATAGTAGTTTAGTTCGTTACAGGAGACATTTTTTCTAGTGATTGTCCCATGCGACGAAGTTTTTCAAAAAGTAACATATTAATAATAGTAAAGACCCACAAAAAACCAAAGACGGTCAAAAAATTCTCTTGTGCATTATCCATTATAAAAAAATTAAACACACTATGCAAGGAAATTGCTCCAATAAGTCCGAGAATTGCAAAAAAACTTTTTTTAATGAACGTTCCATCCCATGCAAGTCCGATACCAATACCGATAATGGCACTTGCCATTGCGTGTAACAATGTTGATCCAAGGAATCGAAGGTTGCCCGTAAGGAATCCAACAAGCATGTTTCCTGCATTGAGTGGTTTGATGATAAAAAGAATGTTTTCAAATGCAGCAAAACCAAGTGCGACAGTAATGAAGTAAATAGGGAAATCTATAGGTTCCTTCATGTATCGTGTGCCAAGTGCGACAACTGCTACAACGATAAATTTAATGATTTCTTCTATTGAAGCCCATGCAACGATGATTTCTCTGTGAGAGGTAAAGAGTGTACTTGCATATTTTTGTAATGGTACGACGAACATAACCGACAATGCGCCAATGATAAATGCTGCGATTATAAGTCCAATTGGTTCAGGGTGCGTATCTTCTCGAAGCCAAAACCATAACCAAACAAGTGCGGGAATAACGCCACCAAGTATTGCGTATATTAGTGTGTGTGATTCTCCAAAAATGGCCATGATTCTATTATAAGCAATTTTTGTGAATTTGCCTCATTGCGAGGAATAATACTCCACAGTTCTTCTGTGACGAATGGCATGAATGGGTGCAGTATTTTGAGTGTATCTGCAAGTGTGTTCATAAGGAATTGTTTTCGAGAAGATATTTTTGCAGTATCAGTACCAGTGAATATTTCTTTACTTCCTTCGAGGATAACATCTGCAAAACGGTGCCAGATATAGTGATATATCTTTTCTGATGCAAGATGAAAACGAAGTGCGTCAATATCTGCGCCGACTTCTATTGCAAGTGTCCGTACTTCATCTGCAAGTATTTGATCTTCTTCAGTATGCTCATTTTTTTCATTGTCTACTTTGAACCCTTCAGTATTTGTTATGACAAATCGTGTTATATTCCAGAGTTTGTTTGCAAAGTTTTTATATCCTTTGATTTTATTTTCATCAATGCGACTATCTGTTCCAGGTGCTGTCCCTGTGATGAGTGCCATTCGCCCAGCATCGATACCGAATTTATTGGCAACATCGATAGGATCAATACCATTACCCAGTGATTTACTCATTTTGCGACCTTGTGCATCGCGAACAGTACCGTGAAGATATACGGTGTGGAAGGGAATTGTACCGAGTCCATATCCAGTCATGAGGATCATACGTGCTACCCATGAAAAAAGAATTTCGTATCCTGTTTCAAGTACGGCTGTCGGGTGATATGTCGCCAAGTCTGGAGTATTTTCTGGCCAACCGAGTGTTGAAAATGTCCACAGTCCTGAAGAGAACCATGTGTCGAGCACGTCTTCATCTTGAACCCAGCCTTCACCTTCGGGTGCCTGAATATCAGAATATATTTCATCACCTTTGTACCATACAGGAATACGGTGTCCGTACCAGATCTGTCGAGAAATACACCAATCCTGAAGATTGTCTATCCAGTGGAAATATGTTTTGTCGAAATATTCTGGAACAATAGTTACTTGTTTATTTTGGACCACTGTTCTCATTATCTGCTTGAGTGTTGTTTTTGATCCACTTGCAATACCTTCCAATGTTGATTCTGGTAGTACGAATTCTTTATTTACGTCTATGAACCATTGGAGTTTTGGAAGTGGTTCAATGATTCCACCAGTGCGTTCTGCTGTAGAGACATTTTGATTGACTTCTTCTTCTTTTTCGAGTAATCCTTCATCACGAAGCCATGAGACGATTGTTTCTCGTGCTTCTGTTGTCTTTTTTCCAAGAATGTTTTCACCACCAAGAGTCATTTTGGCGTACTCGTTGATTACTTGAATAGAAGGAAGATGGTGACGTTTTGCAATGTCAGAATCGATCATTGAGTGTGCTGGTGTGACACCAAGTGCGCCGGTACCAAAATCTTTTTCTACAGATTCGTCGGCGATAATTTTTATATGTATTGGAACTCCACAGAATTCCATATCATATTCTTTTCCAATATACGCAGTGTATCGTTCGTCACTTGGATGTACGGCAACTGCTACATCTCCAACTTTTGTTTCTGGTCGAGTTGTTGAAATAGCGATAGGGAAGTCTTTTGCATATTTAAATGTATATAATTTTGCCTTACGTTCTTCGTAGACGATTTCATCATCGGCAATAGTTGTTTGACCTTTTGGGTCCCAATTAACCACACGAGTACCACGATAAATAAGTCCATCATCATACATGTTTTTGAACATAGTATAGACAGCTTTTGTACGAGTTTCATCAAGCGTGAATGCTTCTCGTGACCAATCACAAGATGCACCCATAGCTTTTACTTGAGCAATGATACTATCGTGTGAATCTTGTGCAAATGCGTGAATACGGTTAAGCATCTCTTCGCGTCCGAGGTCATAGCGAGATTTTCCTTCTTTTTTACTGATTTCTTTTTCTACTTTTGATTGTGTTGCAATCGCTGCGTGATCTGTACCCGGAATCCAGAGTGCTTTTTCGCCTTTCATGCGGTGATAGCGGGTCATAATATCTTGAATGGCGAGCATCATTGCGTGTCCCATATGAAGAATACCAGTCACATTTGGTGGTGGCATCACAATAGTAAATGGTTTTGCATCTGCTTTGGTAATACCATCTTGTATACAGACATCTGGATTGAAATAACCGCTCTTTTCCCACACATCATAGATGTGTTTTTCTGTTGATTGCGGATCATACGGAGTAAGTAATTTCTCGGGTATATGCTTGTTTTCCATAGAGAAAATATAGCATTATTTGACACTCGAGACAATTTTTACTACGCTTGGGGTAGAAATCTTACACTTATAAAAATAGAAAAAATGAACACAAAAGAAAACCCTCTATTCTCAAAAGAAGAAATGTTTTTGAGAAATCTTCAACACAGCGCTGAGGTTCAAAAAACTTTATCAAAATATATTTCAACAAAAGAAGAGGAAATATCGAAAAAAGTTTTAGACATGCATCGTAAACAAGTTGGTTTGCCTGTGACTAAACTGTTGCAAAAGCAACTAATCTTCGGAAAGTTTGGGGAATGGTTTGAGACACGATATTCGTTTTTTGAGATAAATCTTGAAAAGATGGTACGCGTATCCTTCATCTCTGTTCTCGTACATGCCTATACTTCGAAAGCCGGTATTGGTCATGGATATTCAATAAAAGACATTTTAAATTTTGGGTTTTTATCTGTAGATGAATTTATACAGCAGATAGATTTGCAAAATAAGAATTGGAAAGAATGGATTACTATTGAGCAATATATCGTGGAGGATGAGGGGAAAATAGTGCTACTCTTTAGAAGACCTACAATGAAATAGTTCCGCACGCTTTCACGGTGTCCAATTGGGCACCGTTTTTATTTTTCAAAAATTGATAGTATCCCGCCACACCGATCATGAGGGCATTGTCTGTAGAAAAGTCTGTTCTAGGGAAATAGACTGATATCTCAGGATTGTATTTTCGTACTGATTCTCGAAGTTCACTTTGTAGATAGGTATTATTGGCCACACCACCACCAACCATAACTGTCTGTATACTGTATTGATCGATTGCTTTTAGTGTTTTTTTGACCAAAACTTCTATCGCTGATTCTTCGAATTCACGAGCGATTATTTTCTTGTGCTCATCAGTCAATGCACCCATTTCTTTTGTTTTGTACAAGACTGCTGTTTTCAATCCTGAGTATGAAAAGTCATATGTTCCAGAGTGAAGCATTGGTCGAGGGAATTCCACTTCACGAGGAAGGTTTTGTTCACGAGCCTCTCTTGCAAGTGCTGATATTGCTGGTCCGCCAGGGTACGGGAGTCCGATGATACGAGCGACTTTATCAAAAGCTTCACCAACAGCATCATCTTTTGTTTGACCAATCTTTTCATAGACCATCCAGTCACGAATAACCACAAGTTCTGTATGGCCTCCTGAGACAAGTAATGAAAGTGCAGGAAAAGTAATCGGTGCAACTTCAAAGGTATCACCGCTTGTTTGTGCCACAACTGACATAACATGCCCTTCCATGTGATTCACTGGTATAAGCGGAATATTCCAGAGCATGCTCAGTGTTTTTGCAAAGTTTACTCCCACCCACAGTGCTGGTTCAAGTCCTGGTCCGGTAGTAATTGCAATTGCGTCTATCTGTGGTTTTTCTAATGGATATACCAATTCAGTGATATCACGATGCATATCGGCCTCTCTTGTAAGCAGTGTTTCAATATCTTTTTTTACAGATTCGGTTAGAGTGTCATTCACTTCTATCTGGTGCATGTTTGCATCTTTTAGTACTTGTATAAAAAGTGGAGTGATTGCTTTGACATGTTCACGTTTAGCAAGAGCAGGGAATACACCTCCGTACTGTGCGTGAAGAGCGATTTGAGACGCGACATGATTACCAAGAATGGTGAATTGAGGTGTTTCTGTATTTCCGGAAACACGAAGTATCGATATCGCTGTTTCGTCGCAACTTGTCTCGATAGATAGGATATTCATAGGGAAACTATAGCATGATTATATGGTTGCGCAAAATACCATACTATGTTATCCTGTCAACAGAAACAATTAAAAACTACATACAATGAATTCTATACCAACCATTATCACTATCGGTGGAAATAACAGTAGTGGTAAATCTACAATTGCAAGATCACTTGCTGATTTTTTAGTTTACAAACATGAATCTACGGGTGACGAGATGCGCTTAATCGCAACAAAACGTCAAATCACCCTTGAACAACTATCGAAAGATGCTGAAACAGACCCAACTATAGATGAAGCACTTGATGCCTTTAATAAAGAAATTGGTACTCGTAATAGAGTGGTGCTTGATTCCCGTTTAGGTTTCTATTTTATTCCAAACTCATTCAAAGTATTTTTATCAGCTAGTGTGAATATTGCTGCAAAAAGATATTTGGAGGACAAAGCAAGAAATCCTCAACGTTTGAATGAAACAAATAATGTATTGAATTCAGTTGAAGATGTAGCTTGTTCATTAAACAAAAGATTGGAATCAGAAAGAAAGAGATATCGTTTGATGTATAACATTGAAGATCATACGGATCCAAATAATTTTGATTTAGTGATAGACACTGGATCTCCGGAGTTTGATAATAATATAAATGGAATTGTATTTTTCATACAAAAAAAATACAACGAATGGTTAATATCAGCAGAAAAAAAACAACTGCAAGAGAAATAATCCATTATTACAAAAAACAAAAAGCAGTAACGTAGAGTTACTGCTTTTTTAATTCTATTTTATCTCTGTACTGGATGCCACTTTTTCATATGATGAAATGCATCACTGAATAGTCCCATGTGCATTGCTGCGGTGAGTACTGCACGCATACAATGATAGTCATGTTCGAAGTTGTGCGTGCCTGCTTTCCACCCTTCTGCTTCATCGAGATCTTCACGATCAAGTTGTGCGTAAATTTCTTCTGCTTTAAACCATTTTACTTGTTGAATTTCAGATTCCTGAAGTTTTAATTCTGAGATATCACCATCAAAGATAGTAATATAATCGCGCACCCAAAGACGAGCATCAGTTTTGCGACTTGTGCGCCACGGGAGGAGTTCTTCTGCTGCGACACTAAGACCGATTTCTTCCTGTACTTCTTTGATGGCATTTTCATCGTATGTTTCTTCTCCTGATACGTGGCCACCGAAGTGTGTCATCCACCATCCTGGGTGACGTTCTTTGTTGAGCGATCGTTGATGACAAAGAATTTCTCCTTTTGTGTTCATCACGAAAATGTTCGTACTTCGGCACCATCGTTTTGTCGAAATAACTTCTCCTCGAGTGAGTGTTTCTCCTGTAAGTTCTCCGGTGTTCTCATCAACTATTTTGAGGAGTTCATGTGAAAGGTTGTGTTGTTGTTCTGACATACTTTTATATCTATAAATAATTACTTTTTAAATAAAATACATTTGTTCTGACATTGTTCGGACGATATGAACATGAGTACCTGTTCATTCGCTCCTCGCTCGTCATAATAAAAAATAAAAAACGCTCTCGCGAGTGCTTTTTGTGGATTATGGTTCTATTATAAAGTATTTTTCATAAAAAACCAAATCATATGGTAGAATATACTCTATGAAACAAGTTATTCTCATTCACGGATCGCCAGACGAAAAAGAATTTTATGATCCGTCAGTTCCATCTCCTTCAAATTGTCTTTGGTTCCCATGGATACAGAAACAACTCGCACTTCACGATATTCTTTGCGAGTCTCCAGAATTCCCGCGACCATTTGACCCAGTATATGAATCATGGGTAGAAGTATTCGAACAATATGACGTAAATGAAGAAACTGTATTAGTGGGTCATAGTTCTGGAGGAGGATTTCTTTTGCGGTATTTATCTGAACATCCTAACATTGCTCCCAAGAGAGTGATTCTTGTCGCACCATGGCTTGATCCAGAAAGGGAATTGTCTACACCATTTTTTGATTTTGTGATTGATGTTGAATTACCGACACGTACTGATTTACAGGTATTTGTGTCTTCTGATGATGAAGATTACATTCTTACATCTTGTGAACGTATTCGTGAGTTGTTGCCGAATGCTACGTATCGCGAATTTACAGATAGGGAACATTTTTGCACTCCAGAATTTCCTGAGTTGTTGGAAACTATTGAGAAATAAAATCACGAATTGACGTTCTTGTGGGATATTGATATGGCGAAGATTAATATCTTCAAAAATTTAAAAAACATCCAAAACCCCGATCAGATTTATCTGTTCAGGGTTTTTATTGACTTACCAAGTAAAATCCGTACCATGATCGATAGAAAACATTTAAAAAATAATAAACTATGAAAGTAAACTATCCGATCATTGATGGTCATGGACACATTCTCCCTGATCATGATCAAATCCCCAACAGTATCAAAGAACGAGGATATTTTGATATTCTAAAATTAGATAATAAATTGCACATGAGGCAATCATTTCTAAACCCAGAGAAACCGTGGACAAGGCCTGTATCTCATCCGACATTTTTCATTAAGTCACGACTTGAATGGATGGAACGGCACAATATTGCTTGCACTGTAATGATCACACTCTCTCAGTTGTATTGTAATACAGTAAGTGATAATAGTGCTGCAATTGATATTATGAAATTTCAAAATGATTTTCATTTAGGATTACAAAAAACATATCCGAAACAAATCATTTGTGGTTTTGTCGGTATTCCGAGATTGCTTGACGAAACGTGCAGTGAGATAGAACAGCGAGTAAAAGAGGGTTTGAAATTTCTTTGCCTCTCTTCTCATTATAAGCGCAGTGATGGATTGTATGTTTCCAGTACTGATGAATATTGTCAAAAGATATTTGAGCTAGCAAATGAACTACATCTTCCGATTCAGATCCATCCGTATGATTACGAAGAAATTTTTAATCTTGCTGATATTGATACAAATTGGGCAGGACACAAATCACCAATGCCGGCCTTAACCGCGCACTTCTTTGATCGGTTCATGTCTCAAGGATTATACACAAAATATCCGAATATTCGATTCAGTCTTGCTCATGGAAATTCAGTAGGGTTACTTACTATTGGAAGACAACAACAAGCATGGCAAGCACGACCTGATTTACGAAATAAAGAAGGTGACGTATCACCAATAGAAGCATTGGCTACTGCATCAAATATCTTTGTTGATTCGATTGTGCATGATCCTGATCTGATTTGGCTGCTTAAGCGCAAAATCGGTACAAAGAATATCATTCACGGCATAGATTCACCATATCCACTTGGAGATGGTATAGATTATTTGAATGACGGTGTATATCCCGGATATACGCTCGATACAGCAGAAGATTTAGGATATATATCTGCGGAAGAAAAGAAAGCTATATTTACAGAAAATGTCTTTGCATGGCTACATGGAAGAGATGCTTCTGGACAGATAAAAATGGGTTTCTAATAGGTGTACTTTCATGATAACCCCTGCAGATTGCAGGGGTTATTTTTTATGCGTATCTTTGATATGCTGATATTGTATGAAAGTAAACATAAAACTCATCCCCATTCGTATATTTTTGGGTTTCAAGAAATGTATAAATAAGTTTATAAAATGTAGAACATATCACATCGAAAATATCTTTGTGGCAGTCATCTTGATACTAATAGCCATAATAACCAAAAAAGGTTTGGTCGAGTGGATAGGTGTGGTTGCTGTCTATTTAAATTTCGGATATATAGCTGTGGCTGATAGGTTGCGTGAAGCTGAAGAAATTAGAAAAGAAAAGAAAGAACCTGTAATGGTTGAATGTTACAAAAAATTGGATTACTACTATATATCGAAGGAAGTTTTCTGGTTACTTTATTTCGTTCTTCTAGGTGCATATTCTGCATTAGCGGGAATAATAATATTTTTATGCTACAGACCCTGGAGAGTCTATTATAGAAAATATTCAAAAATTTTGTTAAATAAGAATTTAGATGAAATGTGAACCAACTGTGTGGCTTTCAGAATTAAGTAGAGATAGAAGGTGGATTGAATTAGGAGTTAAAGAATTGAGTTTAATACTTGGATAAGGTTCACAATGTTCACATGTGCTCTACCTGTGGGAGGAGTTGAGGGGAAATAAAAAAGCAGACAGAGTTTTCTGAATGCTTTTTGTTGCTTTTGTTGTTGATTTTTATGGTCTTGCAAATCTTTGATACCTATCTTCAATATCTCTTATTTCTTTGTTTGTAACCTTCGGAGATTTCCTTATTATAAATCTTTGGATATTCAAAGATTTTAGAGATTCGTTAGAAATCAAATCATCTATAGATACATCAGACACAGGTTCAGTAACTTTAAAAATCATTTTTCCATCAACAACAGATGGACTTAATTTACATGTTTTCATTATTTATATTTGTGAGTGAATATCTATATTCAAGATACTATAGAATGTTTGTTGTGTCAATACTGCTATTATTTAAGTTCGAACCCCCTACCTAAAAAGTTCTGAATCCTATTTAGGGTATTTAAAATAGTATTAAAATATAAAGCTAAGAAAATTGTGAGCGTTCAGCAGATAGAACCAAATGATTCCTTGCCCTGTAAACTAATTTTTAATAAATTTACTATATCATAATGATCCTTCTCGTGCGACTACTAATCAGGAAACTCACTGAAAGGTTTATCAAAATCAGCAGGAATTTTATACCCTAAGATTTTTAGAAATTTCTTAATTAATTTGATGCCTAATTCATAGTTTGATTTTGCTTCTTTAATTAAGGTTTTTATTGAGGAGTATTGTAATGTTGAATGAATAATTTTATTCCTAATAGTATTATATCTAACAAGTTCATCTATTAATTTTTCTTCACATCCCAATAATTCATAATACTTTATTAAGTCTGAAAACTTTGCATCGCCATCCCAGTATTTTTTATGAGATTTCTTTTCGTGTCCAATTTTTTCAGTAATTGCTGTTCTTAAAAATGCTTCTAATACTGGCACCTGAAGAACTAAAGCCTCAATATGATCTTCGTGTACTTCGCTAGCTATTTTTGATCTCATTCTTAAAACACTAGCTAATTCTAAATTTATCTTATCCCAATAATTTTTCATATATGTTAATTGTTTTTTAAATACACACCCATATCAGGATGAAATATAGTACCGCCAGCAGTTGAAATTTGTAAATTTGTTAAAAGGTGTTTTATGTGAATATTTTTATCATCTGAAGCAATAAAAGAAGGGGTACTATTACCATTTTTCGAAAATGGTATTCCGACAAAAGGTTCATCGGCTTTAATCCTATAACCATAAACCCCATTAGATAAGTCCAAGATAATATTATGTTTCAAATATTGGGATGTACCCGTGTCATACAAGGAATCTATTTCTTCTGGGCTAATATTGATCTCAATTTTTTCACAAACTAAGAATGTAAAGATTTGATCGTAAAAAATTTCTGTGAAATATCCACTTCTACCATTCCATAAATCTTGACCTCTCCACAAAACTGAATCATGCCCCATGTTGTTTCTCGCAGACTTAACCTTCGTTAGGCTATCTAGTGCTGCTTTTAGATCTGCCCTAGTTCTAATAATAGATTTAACTTGTCCAACAGCTACTACTGTTTCAACAGGAAAAAATTTATCATTATCTAATGTTAATAAGGGAGTTTCTGTTTTGCTGTAAAAAATAATATCTTGTTCTCCTGTTATTTCGTCATTTGCATTCATAATGAAACCTTTTGTGTCAATATCTTTTCCATTTTGTACAACACTTCGGAACAACTCTTTACAAGCATTCTCTCTTGATGTACCAAATTCACCAGGGTGTATTAACACCCCATTCGTGTCTGTATATTGAGTTCTAGAAAAATTTAAAAAATCTTCCTTGAATAAGTTTATTTTTCTATCTAATGCATTTTTGTATTTTGTGTTTGGCATAGTAGTTTATTTATACGAAACTATTTTCTTAGCTACTCGTGCTAGCACGAAATGGTGATCCCACGGAGAGTCGAACTCCGGTTAACGGATTGAAAACCCGCTGTCCTGACCACTAGACGATGGGACCTCTATTTGTAGTGTGGTAAACCTACCGAAATAATATACCATATAGACTGAAAAAGTAAAACCCTTATTGTTTACAACAATAAGGGTTTTTGTTCTTTTGAAAAAGCTAGTTTTCAATATGCTGAACATTGATATTGTATTTTTCATCTATACATGTTTCGACATATTTTTGCATCGCTTCAGTTTCAGATGTGATTATAATACACACACCTGCCCCAAAACCTTTTTTTGCTAATTCAAATGTTTTAGAAATGCGATTTTCCTCTAATGCCGCAAAAGATGTCATGTCTGAAGGAAGCCTCAAACCTTCTGGTTGTTGGCAACCCAAAAATTGATGAAAATTACCCATGACAGTACTGTCAAAATTAAAACCATCAATAACAATAAATCTTCGTATTGGTTTGCTGCGAACACCTTTGTCACCTTTTTGAGATAATAAAGTGATTATCTTTCTCGTGTCCACGTTTGGGGCGCAAACATAAATAGTTTGTGTTAGTTTTTTGTCTGTATTTACAGAGGAGTTTTGTTCTACAGTTTCCATATTTAGTTAGTAAGGTTAAAAGAATTAGTTCTGTAAAAACTATATCCTAAATAAAACTATTGTCAATATTTCTCTTGAATCCATAGGGTAATCAGTGTATACTAGGCATACACAGCACTTTTAGCTCAGTGGTAGAGCGTTACATTGACATTGTAAAGGCCGG